>CAXAWD010000283.1:0-5486 GCA_963972325.1 uncultured Acidimicrobiaceae bacterium | reverse complement strand
GGCCTGACGTATCGGCCCGTCAGCGAGCTGATTCAAGAAATCGACAAGCTTCGCTGATAGCGGCGTTACAGCGTTTGGCGGGGCTTCGTCATGGGTAGCTTTGCCCGCGTTCGGCCGAGGTAAAGTCTCGGCTCCTAACGTCAGGAAAGTGCAAAGTCGCATGATGCCCCCCACCGCAGCCGACCGTGACGCCGGCTTCTCGTTGATCGAACTGTTGAGCGTGATCGTCGTGCTCGGCGTGCTGGCCACCATCGTCGTGATGTCGGTCGGTGGCAGCACCGACCGCGCCGCCGAGTCGGCACGGGCCGCGGACGAGCGAACGATCGCCACCGCCATGGAGTCGTACCAGGCCCGGAACGGCTACTACACCTCCGAAGCGTTGCTCGTCGAGTCCGGGTACCTCCGGGCGGAGTCCGAACTCTGGGACGTGGTCGTCGACGACGACGCCGGCCGGTACACCCTGGTGTCGACCGCCGATGCCACCGATGCGGCCGACGCCGCCGATCCCGTGACCACCTCGACGCCGCCGACGACCTCGGCCCCGACCACGGTGCCTCCCACGACGGCCGCTCCCGTCACCACCGCGGCGCCGACCACCGCTGCGCCGACCACCGCTGCGCCCGCCACCACGGTGCCGTCGGCGACCGGCATCACCTGCTCGTTCGTCATCTACGACGCCTGGGACACCGGTGGCAACGCATCGCTCACGATCACCAACGGGTCCGATGCCGACATCACGACCTGGACGGTTCGCATCGCCCACGAGGGTCGCACGATCGGTCTCTGGAATGCATCGGGCGCCACCGGTGATGCCACCGACCTCATGGCGACCGACGCCGGGTGGAACGGCACCGTCGCCGCCGGCGGCTCCCGCAGGGTCAGCGGCGGCTCGGTGTCGGGCGCCGGCCTCTCCGACGGTCAGGAGTTCGGATGCACCGTCGTGCCGGTCGTCATCGACGCCGGCAACGTGACGTGTACCTTCGTCGTCACCGGTCAGCCCTGGTCCACAGCGGCCAACGGCGAGTTGACGATCACCAACGATTCGTCGACTCGGATCACCAACTGGACCGTCGCGATCGCGACGTCGCCCACCCGTGCGATCAGCGTGTGGAACGCATCCAACACCGCTGGTGCGAACTCGGTGACGGCCTCGAGCCTCTCGTGGAACGGCGTGATCGAGGTCGGCAACTCCCGCACGACCGGCGGTTCGATCACCGGTTCGGGCATCGGTGCGGACGAATCGTTCGACTGCACCGTCGTCAGCGTCGGCTGACGCCGCCTGTCCACGACCACCCGTCCACGACCGGGTGAGCGAGACCGGGCACACTGGTCGGATGGTGATCGACATCATCGACCATCCCGATCCCGAACGCCCCGCCGACCCGGCGGCCACGGTGGTGCTGCTGCGCGACGGGCCGTCGGAGGAACTCGAGGTGTTGATGATCCACCGAGGCGTCGACACGGCGTTCGGTGGCATGTGGGCCTTCCCGGGTGGTGTGATCGAGGAGCACGACGTGCCGGCCGAGACGGGACGCGACCCGCTGCCGGCGGCTCGACGTGCCGCAGTGCGCGAGACACACGAAGAGCTCGGCCTCGTCGTCGATCCGGCGTCGCTCGTGTACTGGAGCCATTGGCTGCCGCCGGACGATTCGCGGCGTCGTTTTTCGACGTGGTTCTTCGTGGCTCCCGCCGAGGAGACACATGCCGACGAACACATCCGCGCCGACTCCGGTGAGGTGCTCGACCACCGGTGGCTGGCGCCGGCGAACGCGCTCGGGATGCAGGCGAGCGGTGACGCGCTCATCGCGCCGCCGACGTTCGTGACACTCGAGCAACTGGTGCGCTACGGCGACGTCGCCTCGGTGCTGTCAGCGGCCGACCCGGTGCACTTCGCGACCGAGATCGTGTTCGCACCCGACGGCGCCCGGATCTGCCTGTGGGAGGGCGATGCCGGCTACGGCATCGGTGACCCGCTGGTGCAGGGCCCGCGCCGGCGGCTCGTGATGGACGAAGCAGCCGGGTGGCGGTACCTCGATCATGGCTGACACGCTGTGACGATGGGTCGCCGTCTGCCGTCGTTGTTCTCCCTCGGCTCGGCCGCGTCCGTCGGATCGATCGACTCGGCGGCGGGCGTCGGGTCGATCATGTCGGTCGCCTCCGTCGGTTCGATCGCCTCGGTCGCCTCCGCCGGCTCGCTCCTCTCGGTCGGGTCGGCCGGGTCGGTGCTGTCGCTCGGTTCCGCCGGCTCGTTGCTCTCGGTCGGATCGGCCGGGTCGATCCTCAGCTATCGCAGCAGCGAGGCGATCCTGCACTGGAACGACCGACGGATGACCACCTCCCAGCTCGTGCTCCACGTCGGCGCGATCGCCGCGGTCGGTGCGTTCGCCGCCGGCGTGGGAACAGCCGCACGCTCGTTCATCCGTCGCTAGCGGTCCGCCCGCCGAGCCGGCCCCGTGCGGGGGTTGTCCCCACCCCGAACACACCGGTCGGCCATCTGTCGTCCGGCGGCCGGGAGATGCATAATCCGGTTGTGGGTGACGAACTGGTTCAGGTCTGGGGCACGAAGGACGGCGGACGTGGAAGCGACCGACGACGGTCGCCGTGGGAGGTGCTCGGTCGTGACTCGATCTACGTGCTCGTCGGTTTCCCGGTCGCGATCGTGTCGTTCGTCGTGGTCGTCACCGGGTTGTCCCTGTCGATCGGCCTGGCGCCGATCTGGCTCGGGTTCCCCGTCGCCGTCGGCACGCTGCTCGCCGCGCGGTTGTTCGCGTCGATCGAGCGGGGTCGACTCGATGCTCGCGGTGCCGGCACGGTCGAGGTGGTGTATCGGCCTCCGACCGACACCGACTCGTGGACCCGCCGGGCCTTCTCGGTGCTCCGCGACCCGCAGTCGTGGCTCGACGCGCTGCACGCCGTGTTCATCCTGCCGATCTCCACGATCACCTTCTCCGTCGTCGTCGCCTGGTGGGCGACGGGACTCGGCGGGATCACGTATTGGATCTGGGGTGGAGCGCTGCCCGATGACGACGACAACGAAACGCTGGCCGAACTGTTGAACCTCGACGTGTCCGACTCGCTGTTCTACGCCGGACTGGGCGTGGCCGCGCTGGCGACGCTGATCCCGGTCGTGTGGGCGTGCGCGAGTGTGCAGGCCACGGTGGGGCGCGTGCTGCTCGGGAACCGCCACGTGGCGGCGCTGGAGCCTGCGCTCGGGCGCCCCGACGGCGCCGCCGACGAGTTCGTTCCGGTCGAGCGCGGGACGCTCGCACCGCCGACGATCGACGAGGCAGCCAAGGTCGACGAGGCGGCTGCGGACGACGCCGACTGAGCCCGGTTCAGGCGGTCGCGGCGAGCTGGGCGACGACGTCGCCGACCGGCACGTCGGCGCGTTCGCCGGAGCGACGGTCCTTGACCTCGACGAGGCCGTCGGTGATACCGCGGCCCACGACGACGATCGTCGGTACGCCGATCAGCTCGGCGTCTTTGAACCGCACGCCGGGTGAGACGCCTTCGCGATCATCGAACAGCACGCGCAGGCCCGCGGCTTCCATGTCGGCGGCGAGATCTTCGGCGGCCGGCCGCTGCGGGCCACCCTCCTTGCCGGCGATGACGAGATGTACGTCGGCGGGGGAGACCTCTCGGGGCCAGATCAGCCCGATGTCGTCGTGGTTGGCTTCGGCCAGCGCGGCGACCGCACGCGACACGCCGATGCCGTACGAACCCATGGTGGGTGTGACGCGCTTGCCGGCCTCGTCCTGCACCTGCAGGCCGAGCGCCTCGGAGTACTTGCGACCGAGCTGGAAGATGTGGCCCATCTCGATGCCGCGGGCGATCTCGACGGCTGCGCCGCAGTTCGGGCAGGCGTCACCGGCGAGCACCTCGGCGGCTTCGATCACGCCGTCGGCGGTGAAGTCGCGACCGAACGTGAGGTCGATCACGTGCTTGCCGGGTTCATTGGCGCCCGTGACCCAGCGGGTGCCGTCGACGATGCGGGGGTCGACGAGGTAGCGGATGCCCGATGTGCTGTCGGAGCCGAGCGCACCCGGTCCGATGTAGCCCTTGACCAGGGCCGGGTTCTTCGCGAAGTCGGCTTCGTCGAATGCTTCGACCTCGGCCGGTTCGACCTGGGCGCCGAGACGCTTGAGGTCGACCTCGCGGTCGCCGGGCACGCCGATCGCCAGCGGCTCGGTGGAACCGTCGGGGTGGCGGAGTTTGACGATCACGTTCTTCATCGTGTCGCCGGCGGTCCACGTGCCCTCGGGGCGGGCGAACTCGTCGTGCGCGTTGAGATGGTCGACGAGCGTCTGGATGGTCGGCGTGTCGGGCGTGTCGACGACCGTGGCCGGGCGGGCGTCGTCGAACGGCACGGCCTCGGGCACGGGCACCCGCACGGCCTCGACGTTGGCGGCGTAGTCGCACGCGCTGCAGCGCACGTACGAGTCTTCGCCGACCTCGGCCGGTGCGAGGAACTCCTCCGAGGCGGAGCCGCCCATCGCACCGGACATCGCCGACACGATCACGACCGGCAGGCCGAGCCGCTCGAAGGTCTTGATGTACGCGTCGCGGTGGGCCTGGTACGAGCGCTCGAACGACTCGTCGTCGATGTCGAAGCTGTACGAGTCTTTCATCACGAACTCGCGACCGCGCAGCAGGCCGGCGCGGGGCCGGGCCTCGTCGCGGTACTTGGTCTGGATCTGATAGATCGACAGCGGCAGGTCTTTGTAGGACGCGATGAGGTCTTTCACGGCGAGCGTGAACATCTCTTCGTGCGTCGGGGCGAGCAGGAAGTCGTTGCCGTGACGGTCTTGCAGGCGGAACAGATTGTCGCCGTACTCCTCGTACCGGTTGGTGGCCTCGTACGGCTCCTTGGGCAGCAGAGCCGGGAAGTGGACCTCCTGGAACCCGGCCGCGTCCATCTCCTCGCGGACGATGCGCTCGACGTTGCGGAACACGATCCAGCCGAGCGGCAGCCAGGTGAATCCACCAGGTGCGGCACGGCGGATGTATCCGGCGCGGACCAGCAGCCGGTGCGACGGCACCTCCGCGTCGGAGGGATCGTCACGCAGCGTCTTGAGGAACAGTTTCGACATCCGGAGCACGCAGCGACGATACCCGTCATCACCCCGGCGCAGGGTGGGTGTTCGGTGCGGATCGGCTGATTCGTCGTCGGGCGGCGTGCGTCACGCTGCGGATCGTCGTTTGCGGTGCCGTTCCCGGGTCGGTTCGGCGAGGTCGGGGCGGGTGCGTGCGAATTCGGTGCCGTCGGGTTGGTGGATTATGAGTGTTCGGTCGGGTTCGAGGGTGAGTTTCCAGCCGGCTTCGTGGATGACGTGGTGGTGTCGGGAGCAGATCGGGATCAGGTTGTGGAGATCGGTGAGTCCGCCGTGTTCCCAGGGGGTGATGTGGTGGATCTCGCACCGGTCGAAGGCGGTGTCGCAGCCGTGGAAGGCGCAGGTGCGGTACATGGCTCGGAGGGCTCTGCGTTG
>CAXAWD010000282.1:0-5498 GCA_963972325.1 uncultured Acidimicrobiaceae bacterium | reverse complement strand
CCGTACTCCTTGGCCGAGTACAACACCGGCAACTGGCGTCCCTTCAACGGGTCCAGACGGTTCGACAGGATCTGGTTCATCATGTCGACCAGCGGATAGCCCGCCGAGATCAGCAGCCCCTGCTGCCGGTACGTCGGGAAGTGCATGTCGCCCGGCCGCAGCGCCCGCTGGGCGGCGCACGCGATGGCCTCCTCGCCCAGCGCCTGCATGTAGAACGAGATCGTGCCCTGCCGATGCGCACGCAACATGCGCGCATCGAACGCACGCAGCAGCATCATGTCGCGCAGGCCGGCGACCTTCTGATCGCTCGTCAGATCGGGTGCCCACTCGCCGACGGCGGCCCCGTCGTCGTCGAGCACCCTGACGAGTTGCTTGCGCATCAGCGCCACGCGCTCGACCTTCTCGTCGAGCGCCGGCTTCTTCATCTCGCCGGCAGCGCTCACGAACCTGACCCGGTCGGGTTCGTGATGGCCCCGCGCCGGGTCGGGGATGTTCAGCCGGAGTGCCTCGCCTTCGGTTCCCACGTTCCAACCCTGCCACGTTGTCGGAACGCTGGCCAGTGCCCCGGATGGGCGACGAGGGTTCAGGCGGCGATCGCGGTGGACGACTCGGTGAAGAGCCGGTCGAACACGTTCACCCGATCGAACTGCATGGCGTACGCCCGCGCCGCGAGTTCGCGCTGGCGGAGCTCGGCCGGCGTCATACCACCGACCGCAAGATCGATCGCGTCGGCGATGTCCTGACGCGAACCGTGGCGCACCATCAGCGCGTGGGCGCCGACCGCCTCGGGGATCCCACCGGTCCGGCACGTGATCACCGGGCCGCCGCCGGCGAGCATCTTCTCCACGAGCGCGATGCCGAACGTCTCCACGAACTCCGGACGCGGTTTGCTCGGCAGGGCGAACGCCGAGCTCCCGGCCATCAACGCGGGCTTCTCCTCGTCGCTGACGTCGTCGAGGAACACGATCCGGTGAGCGGCGGGCGACGACCCGGCCTGCTGGCGCAGCGCGACCGCCTCCGGTCCGTTGCCAGCGATGACCAACTTGGCGTAGTGCCGCGAACGCGAGCGAGCGAACCCGTCGATCAGGTCGTTCACCCCCTTCGCCTTGGACAACCGCGAGAGGAACAGCACGTACCGGTCGCGTTCCAGCCCGCGGCGGGCGACCGCCTGCTCGATCGTCGCATCGCTGAGCCCGACGTACTCGCGGCTGTCGATCGCCGGGTACGAGATGGTGATCCGACGCCGGCAGCGCTCGGCGAAGTCGGTGCCGTGCCGCTGGTCGATCTCGGCCGCCGCCGCCACGATGATGTCGCGGGTGTACTCCGACACCGCCACGCATCGATCGTTCGACAGGTACGTCGAGAACAGGTGCGCCGCCGCACCGAACCGCCCCGAGTCCACACACGAACGCACCACGTTCGTGATGTCGGACCCCACCGCCTCGGCGATCGTGGTGAGCTGCATCGGCAGGCCCGTCGCCTCGGCAGCGACGCGTGCATCGGCCACGATCGACGCGTGCGGGGTGAGGTAGAGCGACATGCACACCGTCGGCACGCCGTCGGTGAACAGCTCGATCAGCCGACCCGTCATGCCGCCCGTGAACCGGCCGTCGGGCACCTTGTAGTCGCCGACCGCGTCGGGCCGCTCGACCGTGATGCCGTCGCTGTACGGCGACACGGCGTCGAGCGGTTTCAACGGCAGACCGGCGGCGCGCAACGTGTCGAGCTGCCACGTGACGATCCGCACGTCGTAGAACCCGCGGGTCAGCGCGACCTCGGCGAGGTTGCGGGCCTCGCCCGAGTGGCCGCAGATCACCGGGTCGGCGCGGACCACGATCACGAGTCGTTTGGACGGACGTTCGGGTGTCATGACGGGAGCCTCCGGGGCGGTGACGGGGTACTGGTGGACGTGGTGATGGTGGACGGGGGACGGGTGGTCGTGGCCCACTCCGACGGGTTCGGGCCGAGCGCGACGTGCAGCACCGAGGCGGCGCGCAGCTCCGTGCCGGTCACCCACGACCGGTCGAGTTCGACGCCGTCGAGGCGCATCGACTGCACGAACCGGGGCGGGCCGTCCGGCGTCGGTTCGACGAATCCGCTGGTCTCGATCGACAACGGGGTCGCACCGAGGCGGATCGTCGCCCGCTCGAACGACGGCGCGTTCAGCAGCACCAGGTTCTGCCCGGCGACCGGGAACAGACCGAGCGACGCCCACACGTACCACGAGCTCAACCCGCCGGAGTCGTCGTTGCCGGGCAGTCCGCCCCGGCCGACACCGAACTGGTTCATGACGGCGGCGTGCACGATCTCGGTCGTGCGATCCGGTCGCCCGACGTAGTGGTAGGCCCACGGCGCCTCCATGTCGGGCTCGTTGTTGAGCCCCTCGAACCTGTCGAGCGCGTAGCCGGCGGCCATCTCGTCGGCGCCCGGGTGCTCGCCGGGCTGCTTCACCGGGTCGGCACCGAACCCGAAGAAGCGGTCCAACAGCCGGGTGAAGGCCGCCTCGCCACCGGTCAGTTCGATCCGTCGAGCCATGTCGTGCACGAGCCGGAAGGAGTAGTTCCACTTGCCGCCCTCGTAGAACGACGAGTCGACGAGCAGCCCGGTGTCGGGGTCGAAGGCACGCTCCCAGCCCGATGCGAGCGCCTCGAACTGGCCCGCCAGCGCGTCGTCGCCCAGATGGCGCGCAACCGTCGCGGTGCACTGGTAGGCGAAGGCGACGTCGAGCGTCTGACTGATCGGATGGGTGATCCCGCGCTCGAGATACTCCTCGCCGTATGCCCGCCGGAGATCGCCGTGCATGTTGACCAGCGCCCATTCCCAGTCGATGCCCGCTGCGCCGAGGTGGCACAGGTCGGCCAGGAACGTGTGGGCCAACCCGCTCGCCTGCCGGGAGAACCGGTCGGCACCCTTCGCCATCCGGTAGCCGATCGGGAGGTTGCCCTCCTCCTCACAGATGTGGAGCAGAGCGTTCGCCAACTCGACCGACCGCTCGGGGAACAGCGCGGTGATCAGCGGCAGCTGGGTGCGGTAGATGTCCCACATCGTGCAGATGTCGAACGCGAACGGGCCCGTCGACGGCCAGAACGGACTCTCGCCGAACGCGAAACACGGCTTGATCAAGGAGTGGTAGAGCGCGGTCGCGAACACGGTGCGGCGGTCGTGATCGGCCGTCGTCACCTGCACCCGGTCGAGGTGCTCGGTCCAGGTGTCGCGGGTCGCCGCCCGGCGTCGTTCGAACGTGTGCGGCTCGGCCCCGCAGTCGGCGCGGAGGTTGGCGAGCGCCTGCTCCGTACCCCGCAGCGAGAACCCGAACCGCAACTCGATCGTCTCGCCGGCGACCGATGGCCCCCGCCACAACAAGCCGAACGGGCGCAGGGTGGTCGGCCGGATGTAGTCGAACTCCAGGCGCGTGCTGCCCTGCATCAGCCGCCGGTCGTACCAGAGCATCTGCCGCCAGTCGGGCGTGTCGCACTCGACGTGGAACGCCAACGGCGCACCCTCGACCACGAGTTCGCCGCTCGCCGAGCCCGGGGGCAACGAGTGCACCTGCGCCCGGATCGGTACCGTCGTGCCGTGCGGGATCGCGAGCCCGCCGAGCGACAGGTCGATCACCAGCCGGGCGTCGTCGTCGTCGGGAAACGTGTACCGGTGCACCGCCGACTTCGGGCCGACCGTGATCTCGCACCGGATGCCCGAGTCGAGCGTGCAGGCGTAGTAGCCCGGCTCGGCCACCTCGTCGGAGATCGCCCACGTGTTGCCCAGTGCATCGAGCGGCTCGCGCATCGGCGTGACCCGGAAGTAGTTGTAGTACTTCCGGATCGCGCCGGTGCCCGACTGCTGGAAGTGGGTGAACCCCGACGCGGCGAGCCGGTCGAACATGCGGCCCGGCACGCCCTCGGTGTTCAGGTCGAAGCAGCCGTAGCCGGTCGGATAGGCGCCCGAGTACGCGTTCGCCGACACCATCCCGAACGGATGTGTTGCGCCAGGGTGCGTGTTGCCGACCTGCGGTTTCGGCCACCACCACGTCGCTGCGAGCCCCTCGGGTGGCGGGAGATCGGTGGCGTCGGTCCCGATGAAGGGGTCGACGCGGTCGTACATGACCGAAACATACGGATCGCCCGCAACGCAGCCGTGCCCGCACCGTTTCGACTCCGTGAACGGTTCGTGCGGGCGGATATCGGTCCGAAAACGCCGAATGGCCCCCTCCGAATCGGAGGGGGCCAC
Organism: uncultured Acidimicrobiaceae bacterium; assembly: GCA_963972325.1. Taxonomy (GTDB): domain Bacteria; phylum Actinomycetota; class Acidimicrobiia; order Acidimicrobiales; family Ilumatobacteraceae; genus Ilumatobacter. The sequence goes on along the minus strand of CAXAWD010000282.1, from coordinate 1,271 downwards.
CCGGGTTGTCGAGTCGGCCGGCGGAGCCGACTCGAGGAGGTGATCAGGCGTTGGCCTTCTCGGGCATGTCCCGGAGCAGTTCCTCGGGAACCGTGTCCGGCACCTTGTGCATGTTCTGGCGGGTGTGCCAGAGGAAGGCGACGCCCATCGCCAGGGTGACCACGCCGAGTCCGGCGAGCAGGCCGGCGATGCCGAGGGCCAGCATCAGGGCGCTGTGGGTGGCAGCACCGACACCGAGTTCGGCGACCAGTGCGTGCGTCGTGCCTGTCCAGGTGGCCTCACGGGCGGGGCCGTCGAGCAGGTCGGTGCGGTTGAACTCGGTCCAGTAGCGGCCGTTGACCGGCACCTCGTAGACGCCCGGCTCGAGCACTTCACCCTGGTAGGCCTCGACCACACCGGTGTAGGTGCCGTCGGGCTCGAGTGCGCCGGACTCGATCGCCGCATCGATGTCATCGGCGGTCAGGCTGATCATCTGCGTGCCGGTGAGCGTGTGATGGACGATCGTCGCCATCTGGTACATGTACTCGCTCTGGTTGTTGACCACGGGGTCGTCCGGGTCGAGCCCGCCGTTGCCCATCACGACGGGGAAGTCCCAGTCGTTCTCCAACAGATCCAGGATCGCCTGCGCACCTTCGGTGGTGCCCCGGTCGATCAAATCGCCGTCCTCGTTGTAGGACAGCTCGACGTTCTGCGCTGCGCTGAATGCCTCCAGCGAGCCGTAGCCGGCCTGGGTCTTGCTGTAGGCGACACCTGCGCCCACGAAGTACCCGATACTGACGACGATCAGAAACGCTCCGAGTAGTCCGAGTGGCTTCCTCAACATGACAACCCCTTCCAAGTGGTTCTCGTCAATCGGCTCGTGATGTCGTTCACGAACTTGTTGTGATCAGTGTGTTCCTTTCCCCCGCAAAGAATCAGGGCACAACGTCCCGAAAGGCCCGGGCCGTCCGGCGTGTGAACGGGGCGCTCCGGCTGGTCGTCCGGGGTCGACCGGGCGTAGCGTCGCGGGCATGTCAGAAGCGTTCATCGTCGAAGCCGTTCGCACACCCGTCGGTCGCCGCGGCGGTGGCCTCTCCCAGGTGCACCCAGCCGACCTCGGTGGGCACTCGATCCGGGCGTTGATGGAACGATCGGGCGTCGACCCGGCTGCGGTCGACGACGTCGTGTTCGGCTGTCTCGACCAGATCGGCCCGCAGGCGGGCGACATCGCTCGTACGTGTGGTCTCGTCGGCGGGTTGCCCGGAAACGTCCCCGGGGTCACGGTCGATCGG
>CAXAWD010000281.1:0-5510 GCA_963972325.1 uncultured Acidimicrobiaceae bacterium | reverse complement strand
GCTGGTGACCATGGCGCCGGCGACCGCGATCTAGGCCAAGGGCTTGGCGACGGCAGTGGCCGCCGCGGCGCCGAATCGGAACCAGCCCCGGATCACGGCGACGAGCAGGCCGACGAGCGTGACCGAGCACATGCTCTCGCTGAGCCGGCCCATCTCGTCGTACACCTCGCGGCAGGATTCGCATTCGTCGATGTGGCGATACACGGCATCGGCGGTGGAGGTGCTGACCTCGTCGCGCAGGCAGCCCGGCATCGACAGGCGTGTGCGGTGGCAGCGGGGGGTCGGCTCCGGTCGAGCGGTCCGTTGCACCAGGTACGAGCGCCCCAGCGCCCGACGCGCTCGGAGCGCGAGCGACGCCACGCCGCCGGCGTCGAGGCCGTCGGCGACCTCACTCGCCGGGCGTCCTTCCACGCAGGTGGCCCAGAGGACGTCCCGATGTCGATCGGGGAGTTGGGTGAGCGCGATCTCGACGTCGCTGCGCAGGTGGACGTCGTGGTCGACCGCTCGGTCGAGTCGGTCGACGGTGACGGGTTCGCTCCGACCGGTGTCCTTCCGGCTGCGGAGTTTGCCGGCGGTGTGGCGCACCGAGCGGAGCAGGTATGCCTCGGCGTCGTCGGTGGGGCCTCGGCCGTGGCGAATGGCGCGCAACGTGTTGGCGAACACATCGCTGACGATGTCGTCGGCCTCGTGCCGATCGGCGGCCATGCGCCGTGCCAGGCGGCGCACCGCGGCGACGTGGCGGCTGTAGATCGCTCCGTAGGCATCGACGTCGCCGGAGCGCACCGCGTCGAGAGCTGCGCGGTCGTCGGTTCGGTCACTGCGCGTGCCCCCAGGTGTGCCGGTGAGGGCATCGACCGCGGCGGCACCGAGCTGCGTCGGTGCGTCCATGACGGTCACCCAATCACACTCTGTGTGGTAAATCCACCACAAAGAGTGATAACCCCGTGATTGTGGCGAGATTTCACGGTCATTGCCGGATGTTGACGCTGAGGCCGCCCAATCGGCCGGTCGACGGGCCGCATCCGTGAGCGGTCCAGGGGGCGTGCCCGGGTCGAAGGCGGTGGCACTCCGGCGGGAGGATCGACCCCGAGCGACCGGAGCGCCGGTACCCTGATCCGATCATGAACCAACCCAATGCACGGCCTGCAGGCCGCGGACGTGGAGGCCGGCCCGGGGGGCGCCGCCGTGACACGTCGTCATCCGACTCCAGCCGACGCTCCTCGGGCGGGTCGTCCCATCGAGATCGGCCCGTCGACGACGGCCCCGCTCGAACGGGCAACCTGACCTCGATCAACGCCCTGCCGCCGGTCGAGGCGCCCACCGGCTTCGCCGACCTCGGCGTGCCGCCCCGCATCGACGACGGCCTCGCGAAATGCGGGTTCGCCCAGCCGTTCGCCATCCAGACCGAGGCGGTCCCGGTGGCCATGGAGGGCCGCGATGTCTGCGGACGCGCCAAGACCGGGTCGGGGAAGACGCTGGCGTTCGGTGTGCCGATGCTGGCCCGCATCACCGACACGGCCGAGCCCCGCCGCCCGCTCGGGCTGGTGCTCGTGCCCACCCGTGAGCTCGCGGTGCAGGTCGCCGAGGTGCTCGAGCCGATCGCCGAACACGCCGGCCAACGTGTGCTCGCGGTGTACGGCGGTGCGAGTCGCCACACCCAGATCGATGCGCTCGCCAAGGGTGTCGAACTCGTCGTGGCCACACCGCTCCGCTTGATCGATCTCCTGAAGTCGAACGAACTGGTGCTCGACGACGCCCAGATCGTGTGCCTCGACGAGGCCGACCGCATGGCCGACGACGGGTTCACGCCGCAGGTCGAGTGGGTACTCAGGCACTGCGCCAACCGCAACCAGACGATGCTGTTCTCGGCCACGCTCGACGGCGACGTCGGGCACTTGATCCGTCACTACCTGACCGACCCGGTCGAGGTGGCGATCGACGAGGCGACCGACACCGTCGGCACCATGCACCACCTGTTCCTGGCCGTGCATCACATGGACAAGGACAAGGTGATCGGCGCCATCGGTCAGGGCATTCCCAAGATCGTCGTGTTCTGTCAGACCAAGCGCAACTGCGATCGAGTCGCCCGCAACCTCGACGATCTGGGTGTCAAGTGCTCGGCCATCCACGGCGACCTGCCGCAGAAGGCCCGGGAGCGGGCGCTGCAACGCTTCGCCGAAGGCAAACTCGACGTCCTCGTCGCCACCGACGTCGCGGCCCGGGGCATCGACATCGACGACATCGGTGCGGTCATCCACTACGAGCCGGCCAAGGATGTCAAGGACTACCTCCACCGCTCGGGGCGGACCGCGCGTGCGGGACGTGACGGTTGGGCGATCACGCTGGTCGAGTACAACCAGCACACGCAGGTGCGCGTCCTGCAGCGCGGCATGCGCCTGCCGAACGTCGCTCCCGTCGAGGTGTTCTCCAACAACCCGAACCTGCGCGACCTGCCGTCGTTCGGCGTCGACGTCACCACCTGAGGTCGCGTCGCCGGCGCGACGGCGACACGCCTCGAGCGACCGGTACGGTTCGGCTCATGCGCAGATTCTCGGCGTGGTGCGTCGCGGTACTCGCCCTCGCAGGGTGCTCGGGCGGCGCGTCCGATTCGCCGGGGGGCGTTGCGGGTGGTCGGCCGGATGGTGTGCCGGAAGGGGTTCCGGCGTCCGCCGACGAGCAGGTCACCGATGATGCGGGCACCTCGGAGAGCGCCGTCTCGGTGCCGGTCGACGGCGACGCCCCGCTCTACACGGTCACGTTCGATGTCTCGGTCGAGCGACTGGATCTCACCGAGCGACTCGAGGTCGCGATCGACCCGACCGAACTCGACGACGTCGACCCGTTCACCCACTTCAGTTCGTGTTCGGGGCTCCGAGCGTCGATCAGTACGTTCACGGTCACCGCGGTCGACAGCGCGGGAGGTGTCCGTTCCGTGTCCGCCGTCACGGCCGATCACGTGGTGGGCCCGGGGGTCTACGACGTCGATGTTCGGGTCGAATCCGGGGGAGCAGACCCTGTCAGCGCCGTCGGCACCCTGACCCTCGACCAGAGCTTGAGGTCGGGGTCGTTCCGGGCCTTCGAGGCGACGGGTGAGGCCGTCTCGGGTGCGTTCACGTGCGACGGACCCGGTGACGCGCCCGTTCCGATCGTCGACGGCGGGACCGACGACGGGGTACTCCGGTCGGTCGAGGTCGTGGCGCTGTTGCGGCGCGGCGACGAGGAGCGCATCGTGGGGCTGACGCTCGATCCGACCGAGGTGGTCGCCGTCGAAGCGGAGTGTTCCGGGGTGTCCGGCGGCGACCTGCTGGTTCACGTCGACGGCGGTCAAGCGGTCGGTGCCATCACCTCGTTCGACCTCGAGCCGGAGCCGGAGCCGACTCTGCGGATGCGGGTGGGTGGGGCGTCGTACGACGTCGCCGACGTCGCCCTGGTCCTCGACGAGACCGGATCCGCCGGTTCGTTCAGCGGCGTGACCGTCGACGGCATCGCCGTCGACGGCGCGTTTCGCTGCGGCTGAGCCGACGTCTCAGCTGGTCATCCAGTTCGGGCGGGCAGCCTCGAACTCGTCGATCGCGTCGCCGTGGGTGAGGGTCAGCGCGATGTCGTCGAGGCCCTCGAGGAATCGGTGCTGTGTCGGCGGGTCCATCGGGAAGTCGGCGGTGATGCCGGCGGACGGCACCTCGACCATCAGACGTTCCATGTCGACCACGATCTCGGTGGTCGGGTCGGCCTCGATCGCCGCCCAGATCGCCTCGACCGTGGCCTCGGGCAGCACGACCGGCACGAGCCCGTTCTTCGTGCAGTTGTTGCGGAAGATGTCGGAGAAGCTCGGCGCGATCACCGCGTCGAACCCGCCCTGCTGGATCGCCCACACCGCGTGTTCGCGGGACGATCCGACGCCGAACGCCGGCCCGGCGACCAGGATCGAGGCGCCCTGGTACTGCTCCTGGTTGAGTACGAAGTCACGGTCGTCGCGCCAGGTGGAGAACAGGCCCTTCTCGAACCCGGTGCGCTCGACGCGCTTGAGCCAGTCGGCCGGGATGATCTGATCGGTGTCGACGTCGGAACGCTTGAGCGGCACTCCGGTGCCGGAGACGATGCGAACGGCTTTCATGACGGAACTCCCTGCTCCAGGTCGCGTGGGTCGGCGAAGGTGCCGGCCACCGCGGTGGCGGCGGCGACGGCGGGTGACACGAGGTGCGTGCGGCCGCCGCGCCCCTGGCGTCCCTCGAAGTTGCGGTTGCTGGTACTCGCGGCCCGCTCGCCCTGGGTGAGCTTGTCGGGGTTCATCGCGAGGCACATCGAGCAGCCGGGCTCGCGCCAGTCGGCGCCGGCGGCCGTGAAGATCTCATGGAGACCCTCGGCTTCGGCTTGCGCCTTCACGCGGTGCGAGCCGGGCACGACCATCACGCGTGGCACGGTGACCTGGCGGCCCTCCATCACCGCCGCGGCGGCGCGGAGGTCTTCGATGCGGCTGTTGGTGCACGACCCGATGAACACGGTGTCGACCGGGATGTCCTTGATCGCCGTGCCGGGTTCGAGGCCCATGTACTCGAGTGCCCGAGCGACGGTTTCACGGGTGGTGTCGTCGGCGTAGTCGTCGGGGGAGGGGATCGTGCCGTCGATCGGGCCGACCTGGCCGGGGTTGGTGCCCCACGACACCTGCGGGGTCAGGGTCGAGGCGTCGATGACGACCTCCTTGTCCCACACGGCGCCCTCGTCGGTCTGCAGGGTGCGCCAGTCGGCGACCGCTGCGTCCCAGTCGGCGCCCTCGGGTGCGTGGTCGCGTCCCCGCAAGTACTCGAACGTGGTGTCGTCGGGGGCGATCATGCCGGCCTTGGCGCCGGCCTCGATCGACATGTTGCACACGGTCATGCGCCCCTCCATCGACAGGTCGCGGATCGCCTGGCCGCGGTACTCGATGACGTGGCCGATGCCGCCGCCGGTGCCGATCTCGCCGATGATGGCGAGCACGATGTCCTTCGCGGTGACACCGGCGGGCGCCGTGCCCTCGACGGTGACCGACATCCACTTCGGGCGGCTCTGGGGCAGCGTCTGGGTGGCGAGCACGTGCTCGACCTCGCTGGTGCCGATGCCGAACGCCAGCGCCCCGAACGCGCCGTGAGTGGCAGTGTGGCTGTCGCCGCACACGATGGTCATGCCGGGCTTGGTGCGGCCCTGCTCGGGGCCGATCACGTGGACGATGCCCTGGTCGGGGTCGCCCATCGGGAAGTTCGTCACGCCGAACTCGGCCGTGTTGGCGCGCAGCGTGTCGACCTGCTTGGCCGAGATCTCGTCGGCGATCGGCTGGTCGATGTTCTCGGTCGGGACGTTGTGGTCCTCGGTGGCGATCGTGAGGTCGGGGCGGCGGACGCTGCGACCGGACAGCCGGAGGCCGTCGAACGCCTGTGGGCTGGTGACCTCGTGCACGAGGTGCAGGTCGATGTAGAGCAGTTCGGGCTCGCCGGGGGTGGAATGGACGAGATGGCGACGCCAGAGCTTCTCCGGCA
>CAXAWD010000280.1:0-5535 GCA_963972325.1 uncultured Acidimicrobiaceae bacterium | reverse complement strand
CCGCATCGCCGGTTCGCTGGTGCCGACGAGGTCGATCACCCAACCGCTGGCGAGGCCGACGATCAGGAGCACGGCCGAGCCGAGCAGTCCGCCGAGCAGCGCCAGGGAGGTGCGTCGGCCGACCGTGCCGTTGCGCGGCATGCTGAACGCCGCCCGCACCGGGTTGATCGTGCCGAGGATCACGAGGATCCAGAGCCACGCGGCCGGTGCGGGATGCCCCGTGTCGAACGGCGCAGCCTCGAGGATCGGCACCGTGAGCAGCAGCGCGCTGAGCGCGTGCTGCTGGTCGTCCATACGGGTCACGTCGTCGATGAACCACGCACCCTCGACCTTGCCGGGGTCGGTGTACCGAGCCGCCTCCGAGGCGTCGACCTGGGCCTCGACCGCGAGACCGCTGATGCACAGCGCCCGTTCGCCGAGCGGAGCGCGTTCGTCGACCAACCGGTTGTCGAGCTGCGCTGCACGCCAGAGCCCGGCGAGGCCCTCGCCGAACACGCCGTAGCCGCCACCGCGCGGGGTGAACGTGCCGCGGACGGCAACCCCCCACGGGCCGAACCGTTGACTGATCGAACGGACGCGTTGGCCGATGAGGCCACCTTGACGTCGCACGAACTCCACCTCCTCATCGGTCAGCGGCTCGCCGACGGGGCGATCCGGAAACGCTGCGGTCTCGGCCAGTCCGTAGCCCGACCAGTGGTCGGCCAACGGCGGCCAGATCTCTTCGACGTCGTCGCGCACGGTCGCCATGTACTCGCCCATCCGATCGGCGGTGTCACCCCAACCGGCCGTCGGGTCGACCCGGTGCATCCTGCCGAGCGCCCAATAGGCCTCGCCGGTGTAGTAGATCGAGTAGGTATCGGGACGGGCCTGCTCGGGGCCGAGGTCGTAGTAGGCGAGCAACGCACCGCTCGGCTCGACCTGGCTGTCGAGGAACCGTGCCAGGTCGTCCATGAACGGGTCGTACGTTTCTTCGCCGGTCGCCTCTCGGCGTTCGACCAGGGCAGCGAGCAACAGTGCGTTCGTGCCGGCCTGAATGGTCTGCGTCGTGGTCACGCCCGCCCAGTCGTCGCGTTCGACGACATGGTCGAGTGCCCAGGCGAGACCCCGGTCGGCGCTCTCGAGCGCGCCGTCGATCCCGCGGGCGCCGGCCTGGTAGAGCGATGACATCACGCCGGCGTGCCGGACGATGTTGTAGTCGTCGGATTCCCGGTCGCGGACCCGGTCGTACTCGTACAGCCAGGTGCCGTCGGGCTGCTGGTTGTCGATGATCCAGTCGGCGGCCGAGGTCGCGGATGCACGGAGCTCGGTCGGGGTGAGATCGGGACAACGTTCGGGGGTCGCGCCGGCGCCGAACATCAGCACCCCGGCGCCGAGCGTGACCCCGAGCATCCCCGCCAGTGTGCGAGCGATCGGGTTCACGGCCGCTCGCGTGTGGTCGACGGCGCCCGCATCCGTCGATTGTGCAACATTCGCGCGGCCGCGACGGGGACCGTTCCCGATGCCCGGTGTCCGGGGGAGTGTCGCGGCGCAGGCGGCGGTTCAGGCAGCGGGTCAGGCGGCGATGTCGGCGACCGCGAGCACACCGTTGATGTGCGGCGCAGCCATGCGCAGGTCGCAGCCGATCTGTATCAGCGCGTCGCGGGTGGCCGCGGTGCCCGACACGGCGCCGACGGCTGCGGCGCGATGCAGGAAACTCTGCTTGCCGAATGCCGTCAGTTCCGGTCCGACACGACGCAGTCGGAGTCGGGCGGTCGCGACGTCCAGTTGGCGGAGGTCGTGCTCGAACTCCGCGAGGTCGGCGGCGAAACCCGCCTCGACGAGGGCAGCCGCCGCGGCGGCGCGGGCTGCCGGGCGATCGGCGGGTTCGGCCGCTCGGACGGCGATGACGAAGGCGCCGACGGTCGCTTCGCGGAGGAGCTCGGCGAGTTGGCCGCTCGTCGGCACATCGAGCACGCCGATGTCCGAGCCGTGCCCGCACTCGTCGCAGGTCACCACGCGCTCGTGCTCGCCGAGCGGCACGAGCGGCACGCCGAACAGGCACGCCCATCGAACGGGGATGGTCTCCGCACCGGTGCGATCCAGGCCGCACCTCGGACACACCAGTTCGACGTTCCGAACTGTTCGGTGCCGCACATCGATGCTGAAGATCATGGAGTCACATCCTGGGGGTCGGTCCTCACCGGTGTGTGAGGTGCTCAGCCATCGACTCGATCCGGCGGTCGCTTGATGAACCCTGAGACAGTCTTGAGGCCCTGCGTCCGATCGATGTGAGATAACACCCGACACACGTCAAATCGGTCGCAAGTCCGGCTCGGGGCGGCCGCCGAGGCGCTCGTGTCCGACGTGCGGTTCGATCTGTGGTCGAATGCTGTGTTGAGATCGAGGCGGGCCTCGCGGTCCGATGCGAGAGGGGCGACATGAAGTGCACAGCGGGTGTGATCGGCGGCGTGGGTCGGAACACGTGTCGAGCCGGCGGCGAGACCGGACGCGGCGTCGTCGTGCACGGATCCTGAAGGCGGCATCGTGGACACGCTTCGACCCGCTCCCGGCGACATCACCAGGCTCGCCGACATCAGTACGCACTGGGCCGGCACGGCCCCCGACCGCATCGCGCTCACCGCCGGCGACCGCACGTGGACCTACGGCGAGATCGACACCGAGGCGCAGCAGGTCGCGCAGGGCCTGATCGCCCTCGGTGTCGGCGCCGGCGACCGCATCGCCTACCTCGACCGCAACACCCCCGAGTACTTCATGCACCTGTTCGGCGGGGCGAAGGTCAACGCCGTCTCGGTTGCCGTCAACTGGCGGTTGGCACCGCCGGAGATGGAGTACATCATCGACGACGCCGACGCGAAGATGCTCTTCGTCGGCGAGGAGTTCCTCGGTCACCTCGAGCGGATGACGCTGCCGAAGGTCGAACTCGTCGTCGTGATCGGTGACCCGGGCGACACCGGCCACCGACGCTACGACGACTGGGTCGCCGGGTTCGACGCGATCGAACCCGGCGTGGCGATCGACGGTGACGACACCTGCTACCAGCTCTACACGTCGGGAACCACCGGGCTCCCGAAAGGTGTCGAGCTCACCAACGACAACTTCATGGCGACGATGGAGACCGGTCGTGAGGCATGGCGGTTCGACTCGTCGGCCGTCAACCTCGTCGCGATGCCGCTCTTCCACATCGCCGGCAGCGGGTGGGCGCTCGCCGGCATGGTCAACGGCGCGTACACCGTGATGACCAAGGAGGTCGACCCGCTCGAGATCATCGAGCTGATCCCGAAGTACGGCATCACCCACGCGCTGCTCGTGCCCGCCGTGCTCCAGTTCGTGCTCGCGGTACCGGGCGCGAGCGACGCCGACTTCTCCTCGATGCGCACGTTGGTCTACGGCGCCTCACCGATCAGCGAGGCGGTGCTGGTCGGATCGATGGCGCTGTTCGGCTGCGACTTCGCGCAGGCCTACGGGCTCACCGAGACCACCGGGGGAGTCGTGCAGCTCGACCCGGACGACCACGACCCCGGCGGCGAGCGCGCCCATCTGCTCCGGGCGGCCGGCAGGGCATGGGGCGACGTCGAGTTGCGGATCGTCGACGCCGATTCGCACCGCGACGTCGCCGACGGCCAGGTCGGCGAGGTGTGGGTCAAGTCGGCGCAGGTGATGAAGGGGTACTGGAAGAACCCCGGTGCAACCCGCGACGCGATCGTCGACGGATGGTTCCGCACCGGCGACGCCGGTTTCATGCGCGACGGCTACCTGTACATCCACGACCGGGTGAAGGACATGATCGTGTCCGGCGGCGAGAACATCTATCCGGCCGAGATCGAGAACGCCCTGATGCGCCACGACGGGATCGCCGACGTCGCGGTGATCGGCATCCCGAACGAGCAGTGGGGCGAGACCGTGATGGCGATGATCGTGCGGACCGATCCCGATCTCGACGAGCAGGCGGTGATGGACTTCGCCCGAACGCAGCTCGCCGGCTACAAGGTGCCTCGGTCGGTGCAGTGGGTCGACGCGCTGCCGCGGAACCCCTCGGGCAAGGTGCTGAAGACGGAGCTGCGAGCACCGTTCTGGGAGGGGCGCGACCGCCGGGTCGGGTGAGTCGTGGCCCGCCGGTGACGGCGGTCGTGCGGTCTGCGATACTCCTGTGATGGGCGATCAGCTCGATCCGATCGGCGTCGTCGAGCAGTGGCAGGCCAGGGCCTGGGGTTCCTGCGACCTCGGAGCCGTCGACGAGCTCGTCGCCGACCCGCTCCTCCGGCACGGCCCGGCCGGTACCGAGCAGCGGAGTCACGCCGACCTCAAACGAGATCTGCTGCGCTATCAGCGGGCGCTCGGCGCCGCCGACATCACCGTGCACGATCGGGTGGCCGACGGCGACCGGGTGTGGAGCCGCACGACGATGCGCGGCGCCAACATCGACACCGGTGTGCCGCGGACATTGCAGTGGTTGCAGATCCACCGGGTCGTCGACGGCAAGCTCGTCGAGGTCTGGTCGCTGTACGCGTCCGACGTCACGTGGTGATCGGTCCGACCCGACCAGCGATCAGGCCAAGGCGACCGCGTCACCGAACCGTTGCCGAGTCCGACGGCTGATCGTCAGGTACGCCACCATCGTGAGTACCACCGTCGCGCCCATCCCTCCCAACGTCTCCCGGAGCCCGATCCGATCGGCGAGGGCGCCGAGCGGGAGCGCCGCCATACCGAAGCCGCTGAACGACAGCATCATCAGGCTCTGGACCCGTCCGTGGAACTCCAGATCGGACAGCGCCAGGACCAGCGAGTTGTTCATCGCCTGGAAACCGGCCGACGCGGCGCCGACCGCGGCGATCGCCGGCACCGCCGCCAGGTAGCTCGGTGTCACCGCCAGCACCATCAGCGACCCCCCGAACGCGACGCCGGAGATCGCCTGGATCCGCCACGCCGCACGGCCGGTGCCCCGCCCGGCGATGTACGCGGAGATCGCGACGGCTCCGACCGCGGACGAGGCCGCCAGGAAGCCGTAGCCGGCGGACCCCACGTCGAGGATGTCGGTCGCGAACCGTGGCAGGAACGCCACGAACGGGAATCCGACCATGACGGCCACGAACGAGACGATCACCAGGTTGGCGACGTGACGGCGCTGCCACACGTACCGCAAGCTGTCGACGAACTCGTCGCGTCCGGTGGTGACGGGACCGTCGCGCCGTGGCAGACCGGGCGGGAGCCTGCGGCACGCGATGAGCGCGGTGAAGCTGCGGGCGGCCGAGAAGTGGGAGCCGCCCGCCGTGCCGATCCATGCGATGCCGATGAAGACGCCGGCGATCGCCGGGCCGATGACGCGGGCGCTGTTGATGCTCATCTGGCCGAGCACGATCGCATTGGTGATGAGGCCGTGTCCGACCACCTCGCCGGTGAGCGCCATCCGTGCGGGCACGAGGAACGAGAACGCGGTCGCCTGCATCGCCGAGGTGGCGAGCAACATCCAGTACTCGACCACGTCGAACGACACGGCCAGGGCGATCCACAATGCGCTCACGGTGAGGAGCGCGTTGG
>CAXAWD010000279.1:0-5536 GCA_963972325.1 uncultured Acidimicrobiaceae bacterium | reverse complement strand
TTCGTCGTGGCGGTGGCCGGGGAGCCGTGCCGGTTGGACATCCGGGTCGACGGCCGTGCGGTGGCCGGTGCGCGCGCTCGATTCGGCGGCAGCAAGCGCGCCGGTGGCGATGCTGCTCGCGAGGTAGTCGTGCGGCCAGGCGGCGCCGCGTACGGCATCGACGAACGCGGCGATCTCGGCGGCGTAGGCCTGTTCGAGGTCGGCAGCCTGCGATCCGATCGAACGATGGTCGGCGATCCCCAGCTCCGGCAGTTCGCGGGTGATCGTGCCGGCGAAGACATCGAACGCGACGCGCCCGTTCGTGCCGACCGCCATTCCGCTGCGATGGTCCGTCGGGCTGGCGTGCCCGACGACGAGCTGCCCGACACCCTTGCCGACGTCCAGCTGCAGGCTCCAGGTGTCTTCACTCGAGTTCCCGAGCCGGCCGGACTCCTTGACCGAGCCCGCGACGTGGGTCGGTGCTCCGAACACCCGGTTCAGCCAGACCAGTTCGAACGGCACCATCTCGCGTGCCGCCGCAGTCGAGCGTCGGCGTGCGTAGAACTCGGGGCCCTCGTCGGGGTGCCAGTTCGGCAGATACGTCGACAACAGCATCTGGTAGGCGTGGAGACCGCCGAGTTCGTCACGAACCACACGTTCCAGCTCCTGAATGATCGGCAGGAAGAAGAACGAGCAGGAGGGAGCGCTCACGAGGCCGCGTTCTCGCGAGACACGGTCGACGACGCGATGGTCGTAGGTCCAGATGTTCTCTTCACAGAAGTGGTGGATGCCGTGCTCGAGCGCGACCTCGATGAACGGGTCGTGGGTATCGGGCGGGGTGGAGATGACCAACGCATCGGGTTCCCAGCCGAGCCCGTCGTCGAGCGTGGCGACGGTCTCGACGCCGAACCGTTCGGCGGCTCGTCGCCGCCGATCGTCTCGTCGATCGAACAGCCGGACCTCGACATCGTCGCGAGCCGAGAGGTCGCGCAGCCGACGGGTCCCCATGGCGCCGGCCCCGATCTGGAGGATTCGGAGCCGGTCAGGTGAGTCGCTGGAAGCCGGCATGGGCGATCGGTCCTCGGAGGTCGGACTCGACCGAGCTTCGGTCGAGTGAGCGGGCGATGAGTTCGAGGGCCCGGTCGGCAGCCCGCAGATAGCCGTCGACGATGGTCGAGTCGTGTGCGAGCGTCGGGTAGAACGCTCCGCCGGCGAGGTAACCGGCGTCGAGCAGGTGCTGCGAGAACAACGTCCGGACCGCCGCTGATGCATCGCCGTAGTCGAACTCGATGTGTGTGAGCGCTGGTCGACCGCCGACGTGAATCCGCAGGTCGTGGGCCTCGGCGAGTTGGGTGACACCGGTCTGGAACTCGCGACCGACGGCGTCGACGTGCTCGGCGAGATTCGAGGCGAGCATCTTGTCGAGCGTTCGCAGGGCCGCGGCTGGGCCCACCGCCTCGGTCCAGTACGTGCTGCTGATGAACGAGTCCTGGGCAGCGTCCATCACGGCCTCACGGCCCACGACGGCGGCCATCGGGAAGCCGTTCGAGATCGACTTGGCGTAGACGGCGATGTCCGGCTCGACGCCGAGCTGTCGGTGCACGCCGCCGAACGTGTGTCTCCACCCCGACGTGATCTCGTCGAAGACGAGTACCAGGTCGTGCCGGTCGGCGATGGCTCGGACCTGCTCGAGGAAGCCATCGGCCGGTTCGTCGAACCGGAGCGGCTCCATCACGATCGCGCCGAGGTCGTCGCCGTGCCGGGCGATGATGGCATCGAGTTCATCGGTGCGGTTGTAGTGGAAGGGGAGCGCGGTGTTGCGAAGGGCTCGCGGCACGCCGGTCGGTTGGAGCCCCGGGAGCAGGTGCCCATCGAGCCGAGCGTCGTCGCCGAGGTTGGCTGCGATGTACCAGTCGCTCCACCCGTGATACCCGCAGACGGCCACCGTGTCTCGGCCGACGGCGGCTCGAGCGATGCGGACCGCGACCGACATCGCCTCGCCGCCCGTGCGCGCGAAGCGGACGCGGTCGGCCCAGGGGTGGAGCTCGACCAGTCGTTCCGCGAGGTCGACGTCGTCGGGGGCGTTGAGCGAGGTCAACGATCCTCGGTCGATCGCCCGCTTGGCCGCTTCGTTGACGTCGGGGTCGGCGTACCCGAGCAGGCACGCCCCGATTCCGGTCGTCGTCATGTCGATGAACTCGCGTCCGTCCGGGTCCCAGACCCGGCAGCCACTCGCCCGACGTGCGTACGCGGGCCAGTGTTCGGGAACGAACAGTTCGGGGCGCTTGCTGAGCAGTTGCGTGCCGCCGGGCATCACCGCTCGCGCACGTCGGTAGAGCTCAGCGTCGAGACCGGGTGACATCCACGCGATCTTGCCAGACAAGTTGACAGGTTGCCAGGTCGGCTACGTCGCCGCTCAGTCGAGCTGCTCGACCGGCGTGGGCCGGCCGGTCTCGATCGAGGCGTAGGTCGCCTCGATCGCGGCGATCGCGATCGCAGCGTCGTCGATGGTGTACCGCAGTGGGCCGCCGTGGCGGATCGCGCCGACCACGTCGTTCAGCATCTCGGTGACCGCTTCGAACTCGCTGCTCGGCCCGGCGTGGATCTCGCCGTACTCGCTGTTGGCCCGGTGGACGGACACCGCCGGCTTGCTGTCGTCGACGAACAGATGACCGTGCGAGCCGACGATCCTGACGGTGCTCGCGCCTGGACCGGCCGACGGCGCAGCGGGGATGCGGCCGACCGTGATCGTGGCGACGACTCCGTGCGTGAACGAGGCCGACACGACGGCGACGTCCTCGGCACCGGCTTCGCGGTGCAGTTCGGAGAACGCCGTCGACGCATACCCGAACATCTCGAGTGGTTCACAACCCGTGAGCACCCGCACCGAGTCGATGCAGTAGCCCATGAAGTTCATGATCTCGCCCCCGCCGGCCAGCGAGGCGTCGATGACCAACTCCGGGCGCTCGACGGCGGTGGCGAACTGGGCGCCGTCGGAGAGGAACTCGACGTCGACGCTTCGGGCGAATCCGATGTGGCCGGCGTCGATCGTCGCCTTGGCGCGGCGGGTGCTCGACAGCAGCGTGCGGTTGACGACGGTGCACACGAGTTGCCGTTCCCGGCTGGCCTGGCGGAGCGTGAGCGCGTCGGCGAGCGTCGTCGCCGCGGGCTTGTCGACCAGCACGTGGTGGCCGGCCTGCATCGCGGCGAGCGCGCACGCGGCGTGGCGCGTCGGTTCGCTGCACACGATCACGAGGTCGGCGTCGTCGGGGATCGAGTCGACCACGGGTACGCCGGTCTGCTCGGCGACCGCGCGGGCGTCGGCGTGGGCCCAGTGGGGGGCGTCGCTCGATTCGTGGATGGCGATCAGCTCCACATCCGGATGGGTCGCGATCACCGTGGCGTAGTTCTGGGCGTGGCGGACGCCCGAGAAGATGACGGCGCGCAGCGGAGTGGCGCTCATCGGACACCTCCCGTCGTCGTGTTCGTTTCCGGTTCGACCGGTTGTCCGGTGTCGTAGGAGCGCTGCGCGGCGATCGCCGCGGCGAGGGCGAGGCGGGAGTGTGCCAGCGGGATCGGAGACTCGATCTCGCCGCGTACGGCTCGCAGCCACGTCCGGATCTCGGCGGTCATGGCGCCGACAGTCGACGAGGGTGTGTCGGCGACGACCGGGTTGACGAGCTCGGTCTCCGTGGTCGTCGAATGGCTGAGCGTGCCCAGCGAACCGGCGGCGACGATCCGCCTGACCGGGTCGGCCGGAGGCCGGAGCCCGTAGCACGTCTCGAGCACCGCCAACGTGCCGCGTCGGCCCTCGATCACGACGTGGAAGCTGTCCGGTGTCGGGAGGTCGGGGCTGTAGGTCTTCCAACCGCGGGTGAACACCGAGGCCGGTTCGTCATCGAGCAGGCGCAGTGCGAGATCGATCGAGTGCATCCCGTTGTGGATCAGGTGCCCGCCCGACGTCGCCGAGTCGAGCTGCCACCCGCGCCACGCGCGCGGCCACACATGGGCGACGTACCAGCTCACGTGCACCATCGAGACGTCGCCGACCTCGCCGGCATCCACGGCCCGGATGATCGAGTCGATGACCGGCTGGAAACGGACGGTCTGCCCGACCATGGCGAGGCGGCCGCTGCGTGCGGCGGCGTCGGCGATGCGGTCGAACGCTTCGAGCGTGATCGCCGGCGGTTTCTCGATGAGGACGTCCTTGCCGGCGTCGAGTGCGGCGCAGGCGACCGGTCCGTGGGCCAAGGTGTGGCCGCATACGTCGATGGCATCGACGGCCAGCTCGCCGATCACCTCGGCGACGTCGCTCACGGTGCGCGCTCCCGGGGCTCTCGCGGCCAGCGCCCGCCCGCGTTCGGCGTCGCTGGACACGATGGCGGTGACCCGGGCGAGATCGCCGAGCGCCAGGTAGGCGTCGAGATGTGCTTCGGCGATCGCCCCGGAGCCGGCGATGGCGATGTTGAGTGGCTGCACTGCTGGCTGTCTCCCGTCGGCGGCAAGGTGCCGCATTCCGACGCCGAAACTACCGTCCTGTGCGATTGTCAGTCAAGTTGACAGCCGCGATCCACGGTGCCCGTCGGGGCTCCCTGCGCAGCGGTCACTCGACGGGGTACAGGTCGTCGAAGCCCCTCCAGAGGTGCTCGCGCACCACCGCGACAGCGGCGTCGGCATCGCCCTCCCGGATCACCTCGACGAGGTGGCGGTGGCCCGCTCTTTGGGCACTCGGCGAACCGAACTCGGAGCTGAGGTGCGACGGCACCAGGCTGACCCAGGTCTCGGCGGACAGCATCTCGAAGTGGCGCAGCAACCGAGGGCTGCCGGTGGCGCTCACGATCGCCCGGTGGAACGCGAAGTGGACTTCGAGGTATTCGGGCCAACTCACGTCGTCCGCGAGCCGCTCCATGGTCTCGAGCGCATCGACGACCTGCTGGATGCCGTCTTGTGTCAGCGTGAGCCGCCTGGCGGCCTCGCCTTCGATCAGTTCCCGGAGCTCGAAGATGTCTTTCGCATCCGTGCGGGTGAGCACCGGAACCCAGTATCCACGGTTCATCTCGTGATGCAACAGGCCCTTGCCGTTGAGCTGAGCCAGGGCTGCGCGGAGCGACTGTCGACTGACACCGAGATCCTGTGAGAGCTCGACCTCGCGCAGGTTCGCTCCGGGCCGGAGTTCGCCGTTGAGGATTCTGGTGGACAGCTCCTGTGCAATGGAATCGGTGAGCGACACGCGCTGGATTCGGTTGGTGGAACGTCCGCCATTCGTCATCGTCACACCTTCAATATGCCAGACAACCCGCAACGTGCCGCCGATGTCGCCCGGATTATTACGTTCGTGTTCACCGTTCGTGCGGTTCGCCGGCGATGAGTTCGGCCGCGTAGGCGAACACGGCGGGGGTCCCCCCGGTGTGCCAGAACACGACCGGACCGTCCGGCAGATCGCCGGTCCGGTGGTCGGAGACCAGAGCCGCAGCGGCCTTCATCGTGTAGATCGGGTCGAGCATCAATCCCTCCGTCCGTGCGAAGAGGCGGGTCGCCTCCCCGCCGCCATCGGTGG
>CAXAWD010000278.1:0-5549 GCA_963972325.1 uncultured Acidimicrobiaceae bacterium | reverse complement strand
ACCGGGGCCGACGTCGGGCGCATCTCGGCGCACGCCGGCGTCGTGACCGGTGTCAAGCTCGCCGACGGCGGGTCGGAGACGGCCGACATCGTCGTGTCCGACGTCGACGCCGCCCACCTCTACGTCGATCTGTTCCCGAGCCCGAAGCAGGCCAAGCAGCTGGACAAGGTCGACCCGTCCGCGAGTGCCTTCGTGCTGTGCGCCGCCGTTCGTGGCCGTACCGACGGCATTGCCCACCACAACGTGTTCTTCCCGCTCCACGACCGCCAGGAGTACCAGTTCCTTCAAGCGGGACAGTTGCCGATCGACCCGACCATCTCGGCCTCGGTGTCGGCGGTCACCGACCCGGGGCAGGCGCCGCCCGACTGTGAGAACTGGTACATCCGTGTCACCTCACCCCCGGCTGTGGGGATCGATCGCAAGCTGATGACGGCGGGTGTGCTCAACCGTCTGGCCGAGCGGGGCGTCGACCTGCGTGAACGGATCGAGTTCACGCGCACCTTGCTGCCGGCGGACTTCGACGCGAGGTATCGGGCGCACGGCGGTGCGATCCACGGCACCTCGGCCAACGGTCGGCGGGCCGCGTTCTCGCGGCCGAGCAACGTGGGCCCGGTCGAGGGCCTCTACCTGGTCGGTGGGTCCGCGCATCCGGGCGCCGGGTTGCCGATGGTGGCGATCGGCGCCCGCATCGTGGCCGACCTGGTGGCCGACCGCCACGGCGGTTCCTGACGCCCGGCGGGTCAGGCGTGGTAGAGAGCGAGCACGGCTCGGACCGAGTCGGCCTCGCCGACCCCCGGCTCCTCGGCGACCGCGCGTAGCCAGGCGGGCCGGAAGCGTGCGGTGACGGTGATCGGTTGTTCGAGGTCGGAGCCCTGGACCGCGAGGCGGCTGAACGCGGTGGCGTAGTCAGGTGGGCGCAGGTCGCGCCCGAGTTCGACCAACGCGTAGGGGTCGGGGGGAGCGGTGACGGGGTCGAGGGAGAACACCGGCTGCGAGGTGGGCGAGCTCGGCCCCCCGGACAGGCCGGGGCCGTCGGCGAGCACCACGCCACGCACGAGTTGTGGTCGGGCACCGGCGACGAGCAGGCCGATGTACGCCCCGAGCCCCCGGCCGACGACCGTGGCCTCGCCGAGATGCTGGATCGCGGTGCCGGCGTCGGCCATCAGGATCTCGGCGGTGTACCCACCACCGGTCGGCATCGTGGATGCACCGTGGCCGGTGAAGTCAAGCGCCGTGACCGGACCGTCCCAATCGGCGACGGCGTCGGGCACGGCGCTCGGCGACCGCTCGCCGAGACCGTGGAGGAGGAGCAGCGGTCGTCCGGTGCCGGCGCGCAACGTGTGCAGCGCCAGTTCGACCCGGTTGTGGCTGAGTATGTCGACGGTCATGACGCCCTCCGGACGGGCCCGAGGAAGTCGAGGATGCGTTCGGCCACCTCGGTCGGCCGTTCGATGTGGGCGAAGTGCCCGACGTCGTCGAACATCTCCAGTCGACCCCCTTCGGGGAGGTACGGCGCCACGTCGTCGGGCACCGTGCCCCAGCCCATCTCCTCCTGGATCTCGACGAGCAGGCCGTAGAACGGCACGCCGAGGCCGGCCAGGCGATACAGCGACCATTCGGGGCGCCACGGACCGAACCCGCCGAAGCGGATCGAGGGATCGAGTTTCCAGCGCCAGCCGTCGTCGTCCTCGACTGCGCCGACGGTGACGAGGTATCGCAGCCAGTCCATCGAATGGCGCGGATTCATGCGACCCCGCCGGGTGGCGAGTTCGTCGATCGTGCCCGGCTTGCGGCGGGAGCCGGCGGTGCGCTGACGGTGATCGAGCCAGCCGGTGACCTCGCCCGTGAGCATCTTCGTGCGTTCGTGCTCGGAGATGTCGGGGATCCGTCGCTTGGAGGGGATGCCGTCGATGTTGACGAGCGCCGAGAAACGAAACGGTTGGGCGTCGACGAGCTGGACGAGCAGCGCGCCGCCCTTGCTGTGTCCGATCGTGGGCACCGCGGTTCGCCCGGCGACGTGGTCGAAGACGAAGGCCGCGTCGCGCAAGTCGGCGTCCCATGAGTACAGGTGGACGTGATCGCTGTCGCCGTGACCGCGGTGATCCCAGCTCACCACCCGCCAGCCGGCGTCGGCGAGGAGCGGGGCGAACCCGTCGAACGTGCGGGCGAAGTCGAATCCGCCGTGGGCGAGCAGCAACGGGGGAGCGTCGGCGTCGCCCCATTCGTGGAGGGCGATCCCGACGCCACCCGCGTCGATCCGATACTCCCGGTCGGGGACGCGGACGCCGGGTGGGACGAGGTCGGGGTCGGAGGGCACATGGCGAGGCTAGGCAGCGCGTCTACGCTGTGGCGCATCCAGCGCGCCATCCCCCACTCCGTCCGGCTCGACCGTCTGATCCTGCTCCCTGCGATCGCCGTGATGCTGGTGGCCGTCGTCGCGTGCGGCGGTGAGAGTTCGGCCGAGCTCGGCACGTTGCCGCCGATCCGCACGACCACGACGAGTAGCACCACGACCACGCTGTTCGACCCGACGATCGAGCTGTACACGGTGAAACGGGGCGAGAACCTCACCCTGATCGCGAACAGCTTCGAGGTGCCGTTGGAGTTCCTGATCGAGGCGAACGAAGACGTCATCAACGACCCGAACAACGTCCCACCAGGGGTGACGCTGAAGATTCCGCCGTATCGCATCGTCGACGAGCTCCCGACGCCGTCGTCCACGACCGACCCGCCCTGATCGCACTCCGGGCCGGTGGTCGGGGTTCCGGCACCATGCTTCGTAGACTCCTGAGCATGAGTTTCTGGCCCAACCAGGATCACTGGAGCGTGCAGATCCCGCTGAGGACTCCGCACCCCCGACTCGCCGCATTGGACGAGTCCGGCCTCGTCGTGCTGCGCGACATGCCGGTCGACGTGCCGTCGACCGAGTGGGAGTCGCTGGAGTACCTGGACTGGAAGTCGGGTGGCGACACCAACTTCGCCCCGATCGCCTCCGCCGACGGTCAACTCGACTGTCGCGGCTTCTGGGACAAGGGCAAGACCGACAAGGACGCGCTGTGGACGTCCAACGCCGACATCGCGCCGACGCTGCGCTCGTACGTCGACGACGTCGGCGCCAACTTCGGGCTCGTGCGCATCATCAAGCTCGAGCCGCAGGATCGTGACGCCGCGATCCGGTCGATCCACCGCGACGACAACAATCGCTTCAACCCCGACGACGAGGGATGGGTGGTCCGTTCGTGGGTCGAGCTCACCGACAATCCGAACAGCTACATGCTCTTGATGGACAACGACGCCGACGGTCTGCCCGACCCGGCGACCGAGCGCCGGGTGCCGTTGCACCGGGGTGCCCGGTTCGTGGTCGACACCCAGCGCCTGTGGCACGTGGTGGTGCACCTCGGTGATGCGCCGCGCTACGCGCTGATCACCAGCTTCGAGTCCGGTCCGGCACTCGAAGCCTGGATCGAGTCAGAGCGTGTCGCCATCCCGGCCTGACGGCCAGCGCCGTCACGGCCGGTCACCCGAGCGCCAGATGCGGCTGCCGGGGCCGATCGACGACCGCCCGTCCCGATCCCGGGTGCCGGCGGGCGTGTTGGTCGGCATCGGGGCGTTGGCCGTCGTGGGCGCCGTCGTGTGGTTCACACGGGGCGGGGGCGACACCGGGGCCGTCGAGTCGCCGGGCTCGTCCGAATCCCGAACCTCGGCGACCGGGGACGGGCGGCAGGTCGCCGGCTCGCTCCTCGTTCGTCTGCCGACCCCGGCACGCATCCTCGACACCCGTGACGGCGAGACCACGGTCGACGGCGAACTCGCCGGGATCGGCGCGATCGCAGGCGGCAGTCCCGTCGAGGTGCCGGTACTGGGACGTTCCGGCAGCTCGTCCGAAACCGGGCTGGTGGCGGTCACGCTGAGCGCCATCGCCGACGCCGAGCCCAGCGACATCGTGGTCCACCCGTGCGGTGGTGATGCCGGCGTCGCCCCGAGCGTGCAGGTCGCCGCCGATCGGACGGTCGTCCGCAACCTGATCGTGCCGCTCGGTGCCGACGGTTCGATCTGTGTGGTGCCCACGGCTCCCGTCGACGTCGTGGTCGACGTCGTGGCGTTCGCCGATCAGGGTGCGGTGCGTCCGTTCCCGAGTCCGGTCGGCGTCGTCGATTCAACCGCCGACGGGGCGACCGCCGATGGCAGGTTCGCCGGGCTCGGCGTCCGTCCCGAATCCTCGACGCTGCGCATCCCGTTGGCGTCGCGGTTCAATGGGCTCGCCGACGTGGGTGCGTTGCTGGTCAGCGTGGCCACGACCGAGCCGCTCGACGCAGGGACGGTGACGGCGTTCGCTCCCGAGTCGGTGCCGGGGGAACCCGTGATCGACTACGAGGCCGGTGTGTCCGCCTCCACGATCGCGATGGTGCCGGTCGGCGCGAGCGGCGAACTGTGCCTGTCCACCACGGGTCGCACCGACGTGGTGGTCCACCTGTTGGCCTTGGTGCCGTCGACCGCGGTGGCACCGGTCGAGTCGTCGACGCCTGCCGAATGCCCTGGCCAGACGATGTTCCCCGGCCGGCGTGTGGTGGCGATGTACGGCACCGAACGTTCCGAGCGTCTCGGGGTGCTCGGCGAGCAGTCGCCGGTCGAGTCCGCCGCCCGGTTGGCGGAGGTCGCCGAGCCGTGGCGCGCCGGGTCCGAAACGGTGCTGCCGGCGTTCGAGCTCATCGCCACGCTCGCCACCGGCACGCCCGAGAGCCGAGGTGTCTACAACCTCCGCTCGTCGCACGATTTCGTGCAGGCGTACCTCGACGTGGCTCGGCGGCACGGCTACTACCTGATCCTCGACATCCAGCCGGGACAATCCGACTTCCTCACCGAGGCCAAGTACTACGAGGAGTTCCTGCGCCAACCCGACGTGGGCATCGCACTCGACCCCGAGTGGCGCACACAGCCGCCGGCGCGTCCGAAAGGTGGCTTCGTCGGCCAGGTCGACGCAGCCGAGGTCAACGAGGTCATCGACTACGTCGCGCAGTTGGTCGCCGAGGAGCACCTGCCCGAGAAGCTGTTCGTCGTCCACCAGTTCCAGGAGCGGATGGTCACCAACCGTGACCAGATCGTCGAGCGGCCGGGTGTCGCCGTCACCATCCACATGGACGGGTTCGGCGATCGGGGTAACAAGCTCGAGTCGTACGACGTCGTGCGCGCCGATCCGCCGCTCGACATGGGCCTCAAGCTCTTCTACGACGAAGACATCGACCTGCTCGGTGCCGACGACGTGCTCGGCGGGTTGTTCGATCCGGTGCCGTTGATGATCACGTACCAGTGACCACCGGAGTGCCGCGGCGGTGCTCGGCGGTCAGATCGACGATGTCGTTCATGATCGCTGCCAGCTCGAAGTCTTTCGGTGTGTAGACCCGTGCGACCCCGGCCGCGGTGAGACGATCGCGGTCGGCCTCGGGGATGATGCCGCCCACCACGACGGGGGCGTCGACTCCGTCGGCGCGGAGCCTGGCGACGAGGTCGGGCACGAGCTCGAGGTGCGAGCCGCTCAGGATCGAGATGCC
>CAXAWD010000277.1:0-5549 GCA_963972325.1 uncultured Acidimicrobiaceae bacterium | reverse complement strand
CACGCCCGATGTGATGGCGCAGGAGGACGTCGACGCCGGGTGCTCACGCCTGATCGTGCACGCCGAAGCGTGCACGCACCTGCACCGCACGCTCGGCAACATCAACTCGATGGGCGCCCGCGGTGCGGTGGCGCTCAACCCGGCCACCCCCGCCTCGGCGGTCGAGCACGTGCTCGACCTGGTCGACCTGGTGCTCGTGATGACGGTCAACCCTGGCTTCGGCGGCCAGGCCTACATTCCGACGATGGAGCCGAAGATCGCCGAGATCCGGGCGATGATCGACGCCGCCGGTCTGTCCGACGAGGTCAACGTCGAGGTCGACGGCGGCATCGCGCCCGCCACGATCGAGGGTGCCGCAGCTGCCGGCGCCAACATCCTGATCGCCGGCAGCGCGCTGTACCGCGACCCCGAAGGCCTCGAACACGCCGTCACCGAACTGCGCGCGCTCGCCGAAGCCGCCGCCCCCTGACCCGCGGTCGAGCGACGCGACGGGTCGAGCGAACATGTTCGGTGAAGCAGGTCGCGGAGAGACTCAGTTGGTTCGACCGGAGCGAAACGCGAACGCCGCGACGGCGACCCGGTTGCGAGCCCCCAACTTGGTGAGGATCGAGTTGACGTGGGTCTTCACCGTTGCGATCGACAGATGGAGCTGTTCGCCGATCTCGGCATTGGTGAAGCCCTGCGCGACGAGGACGACGACCTCTTCCTCGCGCGGGCTGAGCGGGTCGACCGGTTCGCCGATCGAACCGGACGACGCGGCCCTCGGCTTCGACATTCGGTGCAGCAGCCGACGGGTCACCTCGGGCGCGACGAGCTGGTCGCCCGTCGATGCAGCGCGCACCGCTTCGAGGACGAGTGCGGCGCTCGCGCTCTTCAGGAGGAACCCTGAAGCACCGGCAGCGATCGCGGCATCGACGACGTGGTCGTCGTCGAACGTGGTGACGATGACGACACGGGTCGTGTCCGAACCCGGGTCGACCGAGAGCTGTTCGCACGCGGCGATGCCATCGAGGTTCGGCATGCGGACATCGAGCAGGCACACGTCGGGTCGTAAGCGGCGACCGGCCTCCACGGCCGCCCGCCCGTCATCGACCGACGCGACCACCTCGATGTCGTCGGCCGCCCGCAGGATCATTTCGATGCCGGTGCGGACCATCTCCTGATCGTCGGCGACGAGCACGCGGATCATCGGGACGCCTCCAGCGGAAGACGCGCCTCGACGACCCAACCACCGCTCTCGCCTGGTTCGGCTCGGCAACTGCCGCCGAGCGCGCTCGCTCGTTCGCGCATTCCGGCGAGTCCGTAGCCACCACCGGCCCGACCGGTCGGGTTGCGACCGTCGTCGGAGATGGTGAGCAGCAGGTCGCCGTCGCAGAGCCGTACGTCGACGGTCACCTTTGTCGCCTCGCGTGCATGACGGCGGCTGTTGGTCACCGCCTCCTGAACGATCCGAGACGCCCCGGCAACCACCGGCGTCGCCGGCTCGGTGATGTTGTCGGCGATCGAGAACTCGACGTTCAACGATCGATCGTCGACCACCGACGACGCGATGTCCGACAGTCGTAGCGGGGCCTCGTGGCCGCCGTCGGAACGCAACATCGCCACCATCCGACGCATTTCGTCGAGCGCTGTTGCGGACGTCGCGTGGATCGACGCGAGTGAGTCGCCCACGAGCGCGTCGTCCCTGCCGACGAGTCCGCGCGCACCCTCTGCTGTCAACGCGATCGCCGAGACGTGATGGGCGACCACATCGTGCAGGTCGCGTGCGATCCGCTCACGCTCGAGCATCCGGACGCGTTCATCTCGGGCATCCGAGGCCTGCCGCCGCCATCGCACGGCGAGTGCGACCGCACCTGCCAACGCCCACAGCATCGCCACGAACGCCACGTCGGTCGTGCCTCGATCATCGGCCAATCCTTCGGCCGCCACACCGACGATGGTCGCCAGCAATGCGACGGCGAGCGCCACACGTGCCCGCTCGTGAAGCGCTACGTCGGCGATCAGGAACCCGACGACGAGGAACACGCCGAACGGAAACTGTCCCGGTTTCCCGGCGGCCTCCGCCCCGATCGCGATTGCCAGCATCGCGACGAGCGACATCACAGCCCCCGCTGGTCGGCTCCTGACGCGCGTCGCGAGCGCTGTTGCACTCAGCGCCGCGAGGAGGAACATCCAGGGTTGCCAGGTGGTCACCCCCTCCGGAACGTCCGCGATCGCCACGAGGCAGCCTGCGACGGCGATCGACAGCGTTCTCGTGAGGCGCACGCGACCAGGCTAGATGTACGTCGTCGACGCGAACATCGATCGACGGGTTGACGTCACGATCGATCCAACGATCGATCGGGTCCGAACCGAACCGACCACACGCCTGATGTGGAGCGATCGCCTATCCGTCAGCGTGGGATGCATGTGGACACGGACGACCTCATCGCTTCGAACGCTCGGCTGGATCTGTGCCGCGGCCTTGGCCGCCGTCGTCGCCTCGGAGCGCATCTACTGGTACTGGGCCGGCATCGATGCCGACTCGCTCTCCGTCCTCACCGTGTTCTACGCCGTCGCCGTTGCCGCCGCAGTGGCCGCTCTCGCACGGTCTTCGGGGACCGGCGCACGGCGTGCCGTGTTCGGCGGCGCTGTCTTCGCTCTCGTGGTCGAGGGGATCATCACGCCGGTCATGTACGAGGACGGCCCGCTTCCGGTGCTGTACCTGATGTTCGTCGGCTGGCACGGGCTGCTCGCGTTCGTCGGATTCGTCTATCTCGTTCGGCGGTGGGCGCTCGACGGACGGTCGACTCGGATCGCTGTCGGCGCATCGGTCGCCGGTGTCGGCTGGGGTGCGTGGGCGCTGGCGAGCGGTGTCACCGATCGGGAGACCGCACAGGAGATCGCAGCTGCCGGCGCAGGCTCGGCCGACGTGCTGCTCCCCGCCGAGTTCGCGACGTACTCGGTATGGACCGGCCTCGTCTTGATCTTCGCTCATGTCGTCATGGATCGGCTGTGGCCGGCGAGGGGTTGGTCACCCTCGCGAACCTGGAACGTCGCGACGGCGATCGCCGTCGTCGCGCTGGCATCACTGCTCGTGATCCCGGTCGTGCCGTGGGCACCACTGAAACTCGTTGGTTTCGGCTGGCTGCTCTGGCGGTTCCTCGGGCGGTCGACCGAGGGCCCCAGCAGCGACACGCTCATCGACGAACTCGCCGGACGGGTCCGCTATCGAAACCTCGCGGCGCTCCTGCTCCTCCCGCTCGCCGCGACCCTCACGTACTGGTCGATGTGGGCCATGCGAGACGACAGCCTCATGGAAATCCTCTACCTGCGAAGCATCGACGTCCAGGTCGCTGCCGGCATCGCCGGGCTCGGGTGGGCGATCCGTCGGAGGTCTCGAACCACCGTAGCCGCCCGCCCGACGCCGCCGACCCCGAGCGTCCGCACGACGGTGCCCTCCCAGGAGCTGGATTCACCGATCAATGCTCAGGAGGGCCCACCATCCTGACGGACGGTCGGTCGGTCGGTCGGCGACGAGACCGGATCCGACGTCGTGGTCCCGAGTTCGCGAGGACGGCCACCCGATCGACTGCTGCCGTCATCCGCTGTCATTCGCCGGCATCGACGGCGCCGATAGCGGCGGCGGCCAGGGTCCGGAGCATCGACGCCAACTTCGTGAGCGGCGTCCGAGGGCTCTCTGGCGTCGAGTTGATCATGCCGAGCACGGCATGCACCACCGGCTGAGCGTCTGCGGCGGAGAGACCCGGACGCTGGGCGATCAGCGCATCGACCCAGATGTCGACGTACTGCTGTTGCAGCAGTCGAACGCGTTCGCGGTCTTCGGGCGTGGCGTTGTTCAGATCGCGCGACTCGACCGAGATCAGCGACCGATGGTCGACGGCGAAGTCGACGCGCATCGCGATCAGTTCGGCGAGCAACCGATCGGGAGGCACCGAGTCGCGGAGCGCACGAGCACCGGCGAGCAGGTGATGGCTCGTGCCGACGAGCATCTCCCCGAGCATCGCCTCCTTGTTCTCGAAGTGGTGGTAGAGCGCCGGCCCCGACACGCCGGCCGCTGCCCCGAGACTGTCGACCGTGACGGCGGCGAATCCCTGCCGGGCGAACAGCTCGGCCGCGATCTCGAGCAGTTCCTCACGGCGCGGCGAGACGTGCCGCGGGGCATCCTCGCCGGAGAACGCCCGGGATGCCTCGTCCCACCGAAGCCGTCGGTTCCGGGCGGCGGCGACCTCGACGATCGCGTCGAGCGCAGTCGGGTCGGTGAGTTCGCCGGGGCTCGCGACGTCGGCCGGGTCGGCTCCGGCCAGGATCTTCTTCACGGGAATCTCGAGCTTCTTGCCCGACAGCGTGGTCGGGATCGACGGCACGACGTAGACCTCGTTCGGCACGTGACGTGGCGAGAGCTGCTCGCGAAGCGCCCGCTTCGCCTCGGCGGCGACGTCGCGATCGGTGATCGTGCCGTCGGTCGACACGAACAGCACCAGCCGATCGCCGTCTTCGTGATGGACGATCAACGAACTGGTCACCTGCGGCAGACTCTCGACGACGCGGTACACCTCGGAGGTGCCGATCCGCACGCCGCCCCGGTTGAGTGTGGCGTCGGAGCGGCCACTGATCACGAGCCCTCCGGCCCGGGTGAACTCGAGCAGGTCACCGTGGGTCCACAGGCCGGGCCGGGCACTGAAGTACTCGTCCCGATATCGAGAGCCGTCGGTGTCACCCCAGAAGCAGACCGGCATCGACGGCATCGGCTGTGTCACGACCAGCTCACCGTCGATCGCCTCGACCGCCGCACCGAGATAGCGAACGCTGATCTCGCCGGCACGAACCGGCGAGGTGGGACTGCCACCCACGAAGCCGGAGCAGATGTCGGTGCCGCCACTCGACGACATCAGGAAGACGTCAGGCTTGACCTGGTCGTAGATCCAACGGAACCCGTCGGCCGGCAGCGGCGCAGCCGTCGAACCGACCGCCCGCAGCGCCGAGAGATCGAACTCGCTCCCGGGCGAGACCCCCTCGCGGCGACAGTTCATCAGGAACGGGGCCGACGTTCCGAACCACGTGACCGACTCCTCGGCGACGATTTGCCAGGTCGATCGCATGTCGTCGACCCCCGGGTCGCCGTCGAACAAGACGATGGTCGCCCCGGTGAGCAGACCGGACACGAGCACGTTCCACATCATCCAGCCGGTCGACGTGTACCACAGCAATCGGTCGGACGGGTCCAGGTCGAAGTGGAGTCGCAGGAGCTTCAGGTGCTCGACCACGATGCCGGTGTGGCTGTGCACGATCGCCTTCGGGAGGCCGGTCGCACCCGAGCTGTACAGCACGTGCAACGGGTGGTCGGACGGCACGCGCACGAAGTCGAGCGGACCCGGCTCGGCGAGCAGCTCGGCCCAGTTCCCGGTCGTGCCCAGGTACGGAACGGTGACGATGTGTTCGAGCGTGGGGAGGCCGGCGGCGATCGCCTGCACCTCGGATACCCGGTGGATCGTCTCGGTGCCGTACCGGTACCCGTCGACCGCGAACAACACCTTCGGCTCGATCTG
>CAXAWD010000276.1:0-5550 GCA_963972325.1 uncultured Acidimicrobiaceae bacterium | reverse complement strand
TCAGGTGAGGGCGGTGGTGAGGTCGGACCAGAGGTCGTCGACGTTCTCGCAGCCGACACTCATCCGGACCAGCGTGGGCGGGATCCGCTCTTGGCCGGGGATCGACGCGCGGCGTTCGACCGTGGTCTCGACGCCGCCGAGGCTCGTGGCGTGGTTCACGAGTTCGAGCCGACCGAGCACGGCGTCGCAGCGGGCGGCGTCGCCGTCGGTCTCGAACGAGAGCATCGCCCCGAATCCGGTCATGAACCGCTTGGCCGTCTCGTGCGTGCCGTGGCTCGGTAGGCCCGGATAGCGCACCCGCGTGATCGAGGGGTGGGCCTCGAGCCGCTCGGCCAGTTCCATCGCGTTGGCCTGTGCCTTGTCCAACCGCAGCCCGAGCGTGCGGGCACCTCGGATGGTGAGGAACGCCTCCATGGCGCCGATCGTGGCCCCGTACAAGAGGCGCCGCTGGTGGAACTCGTCGAACAGGTCGTCGCGCCGCACCATGAGGGCGCCGGCGAGCAGGTCGGAGTGACCGCCGATGAACTTGGTCGCCGAGTGCATCACGACGTCGGCGCCGTAGTCGAGCGGCTGCTGGTTGAGGGGCGTGGCGAAGGTGGAGTCGACGCCGACCAGCGTGGTCGCCGGCCGCGGCGCGCCGCAGATCGCGGGCAGGTCGGCGACGGTGATCAGCGGGTTCTCCGGCGACTCCAACCACACGAGGTCGCACACCTGGAGCGCGTCGATCCACGCCGCGGTGTCGGCCTGGTCGAGTCGGTCGACGGTCCAGCGTCCCTGCGCCTCGCCCTCGGCGACGATGCCGGCGACACCGTGGTACGGGTCGTCCGGCACCGCGATCCGAGCACCGACCGGCAGGCGGTGGAACACCGCAGAGACGGCGGCCATCCCCGACGCGAACGCGAGTGCCCTGCCGCCTTCCAACCCGCCGAGCAACTCCTCGAGCGCGTCGGTGGTGGCGGTGCCCTCCGAGCGGCTGTAGATGCGCTCGTGGGGCAGGAAGAAGTTCGATGCGAAGACCGGTGGCACGTTGAGCGGGTCGCCCTCGACCCGGGTACGTCCGGCCGCGATCAACCAGGTCTCAGGGGTCCAGTCCGACATGCGAGCGAGGCTACCGCTGGGTCGCGGCTCGTTCGAGTCCGTCGAGGATCAGGTCGAGCACGAACCCGAACTCGTCGGGGTGCTGCTCGGTGTCGCGGTGGTACGCGACGTGGGCGACGATGTGTGGGAACACCTCGGGTGAGACCTCGGTTCGGAACCGTTCGAACATGGCTGCCTCGTCGGGGACCTGTGTCGAATAGTTGATCTGCTGCTGGGTGAAGCCCTGGATGTGCATCGTGACGGCGTGGAACCCGAGGTCGGCGATGTCGTCGGGCAGGTCGGCGGTGCTCAAGAGCCGGAGGAGGTTGTCCATGTGCCGCCACCGGTTCGGCCCCGGCCAGCGTTGCGGCAACATCGTGGCTGCCCAGCGGTGCCGTACGAGCGTCTCGTGCCACGACACCGCGATCTCGCGCACGGCACGTTTCCACGGCAGCTCCTCGGCCGGCAGGGCGATCTCGCCGGCGACGGTGTCGACCATCCCGTCGAGCAGGTCGTCCTTGTTCCTGACGTGGTTGTAGAGCGACATCACCTCGTAGCCGAGTTCCTTGGCGAGCTTGCGCATGCTGAGGCCCGCTGCGCCGTGCTCGTCGGCGATCTCGATCGCGGTCGCGAGGATTCGCTCGCGGGTCAGGGGTGTTCGGTCGTCGTTGGCCATGTTCGGTGGGTTCTCGCTCCTCGGGGTTGCGCTACGTACAGTGTACGTCTATGGTGGTCGACATGCATAACTTACAGTGTACGTATCCCCTGGTCCCCCGGTCGGCCGCCACCGTCGATCTCGACCGCCACCTCGTGACCATCCGGCCGTGGATGACCCGCGCGGCGACCTGGATCCGTGGTGCCGCTCGGACGGCCGGCGGTCGCAACGCGATCGCGTCGAACCGCGTCGCCGTGGTCGGCAGGACGCAGCACACGCACCCGGGTGCCGACCTGGCACGCTGGTCGCGATGAAGGCGATCGAACAGCGCAGCTACGGCGGCCCCGACCAGCTCGAACTCCGCGACGTCGACCGGCCGGAACCGAACGACGACCAGGTGCTCGTCCGTGTTCATGTCGCCGCGACCAATCCGCTCGACTGGCACTTCCTGACGGGCACGCCGTGGCTGCTGCGCCTCATGGCCGGCCTCCGCACGCCGAAGCAGCCCCGTCGCGGGGTCGATCTGGCCGGTGTCGTCGAATCGGTCGGGTCGGCGGTCACCCGTTTCGCGCCGGGTGACGAGGTCTTCGGCGGCGGCAACGGCGCGTTCGCCGAGTACGCCGCGTGCAAGGAGAACGCGCTGGCACCGCTGCCGGCCGGCATGACGATGGCCGACGCGGCGGCGTTGCCCGTCGCCGCCGTCACCGCCCTGCAGGGCCTCCGCGATCACGCCGAGGCCGGCCCCGGCCGATCGATCCTGATCAACGGTGCCGGCGGTGGTGTCGGCAACTACGCCGTGCAGATCGCCAAGGCGCTCGGCGCCGAGGTCACCGCGGTCTGCGGCACCCACAACGTCGAGATCGTTCGCTCGCTCGGCGCCGACCACGTCGTCGACTACACGACCACCGACGTCGTCGCCGAGGCCACAGCTGCGGGCCGCACGTACGACGCGATCCTCGACAACGTCGGCAACCGGTCGTTGGCCGATTGCCGGCGGTTGCTGACCGACGACGGCGTGCTCGTGATCGTCAGCGGTCCGAAGAAGAACCGCCTGCTCGGCCCCATCGCCCGTTCGATCAGGGCATCGATCCGGTTCCTGATCGGTGGCCAGAAGGCTGTCACGTTCACGGCCAAGGAAACCGCCGACGAACTCGCGGCGCTCTCCCGGATGGTCGAGCAGGGGCAACTGCGGTCGGTGATCGACCGCAGGTACCCGCTGGCCGACACCGCCGACGCGATCCGCTACCTCGCCGAAGGGCACTCCGAGGGCAAGGTGCTGATCGACGTCATCGGCGAGACCGGCTGATGGACATGCTCGTCGACACCGCGTGGTTGCACGGGCACCTCGCCGATCCCGATCTCGTCGTGCTCGACTGCAGCGTCGAGATCACCCGCGCGATCGGGGCGATGGACGACCACCGACTGACGACCGGCTGAACGACCGACTGAACGACCGGCTGAACGACGGGTGCCCGGCCCGGGTACGAAGGAATCCGTCACCGATAGCATGGCGCAACCCCTGCGGCGGAGGGTGACGAGACCGGAGCGACCCATGGCGTCAACAACTGCAACGGCGACGCATCGAATGGCGACGCACGGCGCGCCACACCCGCTCGGCGTGCACCACGACGGCGTCGGCGTCAACGTCGCCCTGTACTCGGAGCCGGCCACGAGGGTCCAGTTCTGCGTGTTCGACGACGACGGCACCGAGAGCCGGTTCGAGCTGCCCGATCACACCGCCTACGTCCACCACGGTTACGTCGCCGGGATCGAACCGGGACAACGGTACGGCTTCCGTGTGCACGGCCCGTGGAATCCGCATCAGGGCGAGCGGGCCAACCCGGCCAAGCTGCTGATCGACCCCTACGCGCTGGCGATCGAGGGCGACGTCGTCGCCGGCGAAGCATTGCTCGGGTACGACCCCGCCGAGCCGATGGAGCCGAACGAGACCGACAGCGCGCCACTGATGCCGAAGTGCGTCGTCGTCGACCGCTCGTTCGATTGGGGCGACGACGCTCCGCCGAGGACACCCCTCCACCAGACGGTGATCTACGAAGCGCACGTCCGCGGGTTGTCGATGACCCATCACGACGTGCCGCAGGAACTCCGCGGCACCTACGCCGGCATGGCGCACGCGGCCGTCATCGACCACCTGGTCACGCTCGGCGTCACCACGATCGAGCTCATGCCGGTGCACCACTTCCTCACCGAAGGGTTCCTCGCCGACCGCGGCTTCCGGAACTACTGGGGATACTCCACCATCGGGTTCATGGCACCGCACAGTTCGTACGCCGCCACCGGGCAGCGCGGCGAGCAGGTGACCGAGTTCAAGCAGCTCGTCAAGGCGATGCACGCCGCCGGCATCGAGGTGCTCCTCGACGTCGTCTACAACCACACGAACGAGGGCAACGAGCGCGGCCCGACCCTGTCGCTGCGTGGCATCGACAACGAGACCTACTACCGGCTCTCCTACGACGACCGCAGCCGATACGTCGACTTCACCGGCACGGGCAACAGCCTCAACGTGCAACATCCGGCGGCGCTCCGCCTGGTGATGGACAGCTTGCGCTACTGGGTCACCGACATGCACGTCGATGGGTTCCGGTTCGACCTCGCCACCACGCTCGGCCGAGATCACGACCATTTCGACCCGCGCGCCGCGTTCTTCGACCTCGTCCACCAAGACCCGATCATCGGCAAGGTCAAACTGATCGCCGAGCCGTGGGACGTCGGCCCCGGTGGCTACCAACTCGGTGGCTTCCCACCGCAGTGGTCGGAGTGGAACGGCAGGTTCCGCGACGACATCCGCGATTTCTGGAAGGGCACCCCCGGCACGCTCGGCGCCTTCGCGAGTCGGTTCACCGGCAGCGCCGACATCTTCGACACCGGCGGTCGCCGCCCCTCCGCGAGCGTCAACTTCGTCACCGCCCACGACGGCTTCACGCTCGCCGACCTCGTCGCCTACGAGCAGAAGCACAACGAGGCCAACGGCGAGAAGAACCGCGACGGCCACAACGACAACCGTTCGTGGAACGGCGGTGCCGAAGGCCCGACCGACGACGGGACGATCAACGAGAACCGTCGGCGACGAGTGCGATCGATGCTCGCCACGCTCGTGCTGTCGCAGGGGGTGCCGATGATCTCGGGCGGCGACGAGATCGGCCGCACGCAGCAGGGCAACAACAACGCCTACTGCCAGGACAACGAACTGTCGTGGCACGACTGGTCCGGCGCCGACCGGCACCTGCTCGAGTTCACGCAACGGCTGATCGCGCTCCGCGCCGCCCACCCGGTGTTCAGCCGCCGCTACTTCTTCGAGGGGCAGCGCACGATGGGCAGCCAGCTCGACGACATCGGATGGTTCCGGCCCGACGGCGAGCCGATGCACCGCGACGACTGGCACGTCGATCACGCCAGAGCGATCTCGGTGTTCCTCAACGGCAACGCTGTCGGCCCGCACGGCCCTGATCGCGAACAGCTGGTCGATCGGAGCTTCCTCGTGATGTGCAATGCCGGTTCCGACCCGCTCGGGTTCACCGTGCCGGTCGGCCTCGGCGGCAGCCGTTGGCGAGTCGTGATCGACACGTCCGACCCCGATTCGACCGACGAGATCATCGAGACGAGCGACGACTGGAAGGTCGGCGCGTGGACGCTGGTGCTGCTCGAACGCCACGAGATCCTGCCGAGCGACGCATGAGGGTGCTGTTCGCCACCGCCGAACTGCGGCCGCTGGTGAGCGCCGGCGGTCTCGGTGAGGCCGCAGCCGGTCTGGTGGCCGGGCTGCGTGACCTCGGCGCCGACGTGATCACGGTGCTGCC
>CAXAWD010000275.1:0-5554 GCA_963972325.1 uncultured Acidimicrobiaceae bacterium | reverse complement strand
TTGATGGCGGGTTCCGACGACGGCCGGGTGCACGTCACCACCGACGACGGCGGTGGATGGACCGAGGTGACGCCGCCCGACCTGCCCAAGTTCGCGCAGATCACGATGATCGAGGAGTCGCCGCACACGGCCGGTACCGCCTACATGACCGTCGCCCGTCACAAGATGGGCGACTACGGCGCGTACGTGTACAAGACCACCGACCTCGGTCGGTCGTGGACCCGCATCGACGCCGGCATCCCCGAGAACGACTTCTGCCGCGTGATCCGCGAGGACCCGGCCCGCGAGGGGTTGCTCTACCTCGGCACCGAACTCGGCATCCGGGTGTCGTTCGACGACGGCGCGAACTGGCAGTCGATGCAGTGCAACCTGCCCGTCACCCCGGTCTACGACTTCGTCGTGAAGGATGACGACCTCGTCGTCGCCACCCACGGTCGGTCGTTCTGGATCCTCGACGATCTCACACAGGTCCGCCAGGTTGCCGACGACCTCCAGGGAGCCGACAAGTACCTGTTCCGGCCGCACGACACGGTGCGCACGCCACCCGACCTGTTCGGATCGTTCTGGGGGTCGCCCGGCGGGAAGAACTACCACGTCACGATCGGTCAGAACGCGACGTACTACGTCGACGAGGACGACACCGGCTACGCCCGCAAACGGGTCATCGACGGTGGCGACGACGTCGAACGCGGCGTCCGCATCACGTACCTGCTCGACGAAGACGCCACCGGCACGGCCACCCTCACGATCAGCGACGCCGACGGCAACGAGATCGAGACGTTCACGAGCGACGTTCCCGTCGACAAGAAGGACCGGGTGGGTCGGCGGTACATCCGGGCCGAACAGGGCATGAACGTGTTCCAGTGGAACATGAACTATCCGAGCGGCGTGAACATGGTCGACACCGAGTACCACGGGCCACCCGAAGGGCCGCTCGCGAAGCCGGGTACGTATCGGGTCACGCTGACGGTCGGCGACTGGTCGATGACGCAGGCCTTCGATCTGGTGAAAGACCCGCGGGTCACGGCGACCGACGAGGATCTCGCCGAGCAGTTCGATCTGATGATGCAGATCCAGTCCGAACTGTCGGAGGTCGCGACGGCCGTCAACCGCATCCGCGGCATCCGCAAGCAACTGGTCGACTGGAAACAGCGGCTCGCCGGCGACGAACGAGCCGCGGGCGTCGAAACCCTCCACGCGGCCACGGCACTCGACGAGGCGCTCACTGCGATCGAACACCAACTGGTGCAGGTCGAGCTCACGTCCGAGGGCGACTCGCTCAACTACCGGGAGATGCTGTTCGAGAAGCTCGGCGCGCTCGCACCGGTCGTCAGCAGTGCCGACGCCCGGCCCACGGTCCAGTCGCACCGCGTGTACGAGAAGCTCGCCGGTCAGATCGACGAACAGCTCGCCGCGTTCCGCTCGGTCGTCGACGGCGACCTCGCCGCGCTCAATCGTCGGCTCGCCGATCTCGATGTCGCGATCATCGGCGCCTGACGTCCGCCGCCACCTCCGGCTCGGCCCGTGAACGTCCTGACCGCGGTCGTCGCACTCGCGCTCGTCTACGTCTCGTTCACGATCTCGGCGTCGGCGGGCCTCGGTGGCTCGCTGCTGATGGTCCCGACGTTGGCGCTGTTCCTCGGCTCGAAGGAAGGCGTCGCGCTGGCAGCGTTGCTGCTCGCCGGCAACAACGTGATGAAGATCGCCGCGTACCGGCGCACGTTGCCGTTCCGTGCCGCGGCGGTGATCGTGGTGCTGATCGTCGCCGGTGCCGCGCTCGGATCGACGCTGCTCGTCGAGGCGCCGGAGTGGGCCGTGACCATCGGCATCGTCGTGATGTTCGTCGCCTCGGTGCTCGCCGAACGGCTCCGGCTCCAACGGCTCCGTACCGGCTTTGCCCCACTGCTGGCGTTCGTCTCCGGCGCGTCGAGCGGGTTCTCCGGCACGTCCGGGCCGCTCAAAGGTGTGGCGATCCGGAACCTCGACCTGGATCGACGGCACTTCGTCGGTGCGGCGTCGTTGGCATCGTTCGCCGGCGACGCCACGAAGACGGCGATCTTCGCCGACGCCGAGCTGCTCGGCCGTACGTCGGTGCTGACCGCGCTCGCCGCGGTGCCGCTGATGGCGCTGGGAACCTGGACCGGTTCCACGATCAACTCGAAGGCGGGTGAGCGCACGTTCGCAGCGCCGTTCTGGACCGTGATGGCCGGTTACAGCGTGCGTCTGTTCGCCCTGCTCGCCTGATCGCGAGTTGTGCCAGGCACAACTCGCGATCAGCGGTGTTTGCGGAGCAGCACCTGCTGGGCGAACGTGGCGACCTGCACGCCCGATCGGCTGATGACGTCGCCCGTCACGAGGCCGCGACCGCCGGACAGCCCGTGAGACCGACTCTCGAACCAGTGCCATTCGGCGGGGTCGGCCGGTCGGTGGAACCACACCGAGTGATCGAGGCTCGCACCCTGGAAGATCTTCCGGTCGGCTGCGGTGCCCGTGAAGTCGGGGTGCGGCGTGCGAGCGGCCCGCGAGGGTGCCGAGTCGGAGATGAACGTCAACCCGCACAGCCGGTCGACGGGGTCATCGGCGAGGTCGGCGTCGAGGCGGATCCAGTGGCCGATGCCGCCGTCGGCGAGTTGCACGGCCTTGCGCTCGATCAGCGCGCCCCACGATCCGTCTTCGAGCGACGGGTCGTCGGGGCCGGGGATGGCGTCGGGCACCTCGCAGATCTGCACGTCGGCCTCGTCCTCGGCCACCTGGAACGACACCGATAGGTTGAGGATGGCACCACCCGACTGGCGGGCGACGACTTGCCGGGTGCTGAACGACCGGCCGTCGCGCAGTCGTTCGACCTCGTACCGGACCGGCTCGCTGTGCGACCCGGGTCGGATGAAGTACGAGTGCAACGAGTGCGCCGAGCGGTCGGCGTCCACAGTGAGCGCGGCGGCCTTCAGTGCCTGCGCGACGACCTGGCCGCCGAACAACCGGCCACCCCACGGGTACCGGGTCGCGATCCCGACGTACGTGTCGGGACCGTGCGGCTCGAGCACGAGCAGTTCGCGGAACTCGATGTCGGTGATGTTGGTGACGTCCACCGGGGCAGTCTCGTCGTTGGCCCCGGCGATCGGCAAGGCTGGGACCATGCGACATGCCCTGACGATCCCGCCGTACGGAGACCTGGCCGACCCGGCGGCGCTCGTCGAGGTCGCCGTCGCCGCCGAGCGCGCCGGCTGGGACGCGGTGTTCCTCTGGGACCACGTGTTGCGTCGACCCGACGACCCGCAGGAGACCGCCGACCCGTGGGTGGCGATGGCGGCGATCGCCGTGGCCACCGAACAGATCCGGATCGGGCCGATGGTCACGCCGATCACCCGTCGCCGCCCCATCAAGCTCGCCCGCGAGACCACGACCCTCGATCACCTGTCGGGCGGACGGCTGACGCTCGGGCTCGGGCTCGGCGTCGACACCACCCGCGAGCTCAGCGCGTTCGGTGAGATCGTCGACCCTCGCGAGCGGGGTCGACGGCTCGATGAGGGCGCCGAACTGCTGTGTGCGTTCTGGTCGGGCGACGAGGTCGACTTCCACGGCGACCACTTCGTGGCCGACCACGTCACCGTGCTCCCGCGGCCCGTGCAGCGGCCGCGGATCCCGCTGTGGTTCGCCGCCCGCGGCGGTGCGCGCAAGCCGGTCCGACGCGCCGCCCGCTACGACGGGCTGTACCCGATCGAGGTCGACGACGCCGTGCTCGTCGAGATGCTCGACGTGGTGCGTGAGGAGCGTGGCTCACTCGACGGCTTCGACGTGATCGTCAGACCCGAGGACGCGGCGCAGTACCGGCGATTCGAAGAACGCGGCGTCACCTGGGCGATCACCGGGCCGGCTCCCGGCGACTCGGGTGTGCTCGAGCTGGCCTCGTCGGCGCCGGCCGACGTGTTCGGTGTGGCCGCTCAGGGCTGATAGGCGAGGATCGTGCCGAGCAGCCGCTCGGTGTCCTCGACCGTGAGCCCCTTGCGTTCGGCGTACGACTCGACCTGATCCCGCTGAATGCGCCCCACCGCGAAGTACTTCGCGTCCGGGTGGGCGAAGTACAGGCCCGACACCGACGACCCCGGCCACATCGAGTACGAATCGGTCAGCTCGACGCCGATCCGCGATTCGGCTTCGAGCAGCTCGAAGATCGTGACCTTCTCCGAGTGGTCGGGCTGGGCCGGGTAGCCGGGCGCCGGACGGATGCCGCGGTACGGCTCGCCGATCAGTTCGGCCGGCGTGAACGATTCGTCGGGCGCATAACCCCACAGCTCGCGGCGGACCTGGGCGTGGGTGCGCTCGGCCAGCGCCTCGGCGACGCGGTCGGCGAGCGCCTTGACCAGGATCGACGAGTAGTCGTCGTTGGCGGTCTCGAACCGCTCGGCGATCGCCACCTCCTCGGGGCCGGTGGTGACCGCGAACGCGCCGATGTGGTCGACGGCACCGGCGGTGGGCGGAGCGATGAAGTCGGCGATCGACAGGTTCGGCTTGCCGTCGCGACGCTTGAGCTGCTGACGCAGCCCGTGCAGTCGGCGCCCGTGTTCGGGCAGCACGATGTCGTCGCCGTCACGCTCGGCCGGCCAGAACCCCACGACGGCCTTCGGCAGGAACCACTGCTCCTCGACGATCTGATCGAGCATGCGACGGGCGTCGTCGAACAGCGACGACGCCGACTCGCCCATCGCCTCGTCGGTGAGGATGCCGGGGTAGCGGCCCCGTAGCCCCCAGGCGTGGAAGAACGGGGTCCAGTCGATGTGGTCGACCAGATCGGCCACAGTGATGTCGTCGATCGTGCGGGGCCCGGTGAACGTGGGGGTGACGAGTACCGACGGGTCGAAGTCGAACTCGCCGGCGTTGACGCGTGCCTCGTCGAGCGTGAGTAGGTTGCGTTCGACCTCGGCACGCTCGTGGGAGGCGATCACCCGGGCGTACTCGGCGTCGAGCTCGGCCAGGAACTCGCCGCGCTGACCGGGGTTGAGCAGCTTGGAGATCACGCCGGCGGCTCGGCTGGCGTCGCCGACGTGGACGACCGGGCCGGCCTCGTAGGCGGGCGTCACGCGCAGCGCCGTGTGGATCCGGCTCGTGGTGGCGCCGCCGACCAGGAGCGGCACGGTGAACCCCTGTCGCTGCATCTCGGCGGCGACGTTGACCATCTCGTCGAGCGACGGTGTGATCAGACCGGAGAGTCCGATCACGTCGGCGCCGCGATCGCGGGCCGTGTCGAGGATCGTCTGCGCGTGCACCATCACGCCGAGGTCGACGATGTCGTAGTTGGCGCAGCCGAGCACGACGCCGACGATGTTCTTGCCGATGTCGTGCACGTCGCCCTTGACCGTGGCGAGCACGACGGTGCCGTTGGAGTTGTCGGCGATCGAGCCGCCCGCGGCGATCGCCGCTTCGCGCTCGGCCTCGAGGAACGGCGTGAGGTAGGCCACCGCCTGCTTCATCACGCGGGCCGACTTCACCACTTGTGGCAGGAACATCCGACCCGATCCGAACAGGTCGCCGACGATGTTCATGCCGTCCAAGATCG
>CAXAWD010000274.1:0-5588 GCA_963972325.1 uncultured Acidimicrobiaceae bacterium | reverse complement strand
TGTCGCCGAGTCGTACCGTCGCGTTCGCGTGACCGTCCGTCATGTTGTCTGCCCCTGTCGTCCTGGTGGTGTCTCACTGCAGGGTAGTACGCCGAGCCTCATTCGTTCTACAGACAGAAATCGCTGTTTCATTCAGGTGCTAATCTGCCGAGACCCCCGACCGATCGGAGCACGGATGTTCGAACTCGTCACAGATCACGCCGGTGGCATCGGCACGGTCGAATCGACCTGCCCGGCGCCGGCGGAAGCCGGGTCGATCGCACGGTGGGACGTCACGGTCGACCTGACGAAGACCCTCGACGCCGGGAGTCGGCTCGCGCTCGCCCGGCGGTGGCCGAGCGACTGGGGTGCCCCGCAGGGCGACGACCCGCGAGCCGCCGACTTCTTCACGGTGCAGGCCTCGAACGGCGCGCCGGTGCGCTGGTGGACAGAGGTGGTGTATCCGTGGCACCCGTTCGACCACGTGATCTACGTCGAGACACTGGAGCCGATCCAGGCCGGTGAACGGATCCGGGTGCGGTTCGGCGACGATCGGGACGGCTCGCCGGGCGCCACCGTGCAGACGTTCATCGAGGAAGCCTCCCCGCTCAGCGTGCGGGTTCGGCCCGGCGCCGACGGCGACTGGGTCGAGATCGACCTCATCGAGGTGGCCGTCGAGGGCACCGACCCCGACGCCGTGATCGCGACAGCGCCCAGCAAGGTCACGGTCGGCGAGCCGTTCGAGATCCACGTTCGCGTCGAAGACCGGTGGGGCAATCCCGCGTCGGGCGTCGACACCGAGTTCGACATCGACGGGGCCGAGGGGGCGACCTGCCGTGTCCGATCGGACGACGGCAGCTTCACCCGGGTCGAGGCCGTTCTCGACACCCCCGGCGTGCATCGGTTGAGCGTGCGGCAACGTGGCGGCGATCTCGCCACCACGACGAATCCGATCGACGCCTCGCCCGACCAAGACCACTTCCTGTACTGGGGCGACATGCACGGACAGTCGCTGATCGGCTGCGGCGCACGATCGGTCTCCGACTACTACCGGCACGCTCGCGACTTCGCCGGCTGCGACGTCGGCAGCCATCAGGCCAACTGCTACATGGTCACCGCCGACGAGTGGGAGGAGACGGCGACGGTCACGCAGGACATGCACGAGCCCGGCAGTTTCGTGCCGCTGCTCGGTGTCGAGTGGTCAGCGCTCACCCCCTTGGGCGGCG
Organism: uncultured Acidimicrobiaceae bacterium; assembly: GCA_963972325.1. Classification (GTDB taxonomy): domain Bacteria; phylum Actinomycetota; class Acidimicrobiia; order Acidimicrobiales; family Ilumatobacteraceae; genus Ilumatobacter. The sequence goes on along the minus strand of CAXAWD010000274.1, from coordinate 4,383 downwards.
ATCGCAACATCTACTTCCCCGGCGACGAGGCTCAACTCCGACGGTGCAGTCACGAGTTCGTCGCCGACCTGAGCGACGTCGACACCGACCTGGCCCATGCCGGAGACCTGCACGACCACTACCGGGATCGAGATGTCGTGATCGCGTTGCACGTCGGCGGGCGCACCGCGAACCTTCGGATGCACGAACCGGCCGTGGAGCGGTTGATCGAAGTGCATTCGACCCACGCGACCTCCGAGTGGTTCTGGCTCGAGGCACTCGACCGCGGCTACCGGATGGGTGTCTGCGCCGGCAGCGACGGGGTCGACGGACGACCCGGCGCCAGCCACCCCGGCCATATGGCCGTCCGCAACGTTCGCGGCGGCCTCACGGCGTTCGCCCTCCCCGAACTCACCCGCGAGGCGCTGTGGACCGGCATGTACGAGCGCCGGTGCTACGCCACCACCGGTGAACGGATCCTGCTCGACTTCGACGTCGACGGACACCCGTACGGCACCGAGTACGACGTCTCCGGTTCACCCACGATCGCCTATCGCGTCGAGGGCACGGCGCCGCTCGACGCGGTCGAGATCTGGCGCGGCACGCAGCTGATCCACGATGTGCCGCTCACCCCGACCGACCCGGCCCCGTCCGATCTGATCCGGTTCTCGTGGCGCGGCACGACCGAGCAGGGCAACTGGCGGCGAGCGCGGATGATCTGGGACGGCTCCGTCCGCATCGACGGGGCGCGGATCTCCGACGTCAACGGCCACGCCTTCGACTCACCCGACGAGGGCATCGTCGACTGGTCCGAATCGTCGGCACGGTGGCGCTCGGTCACCGCCGGCGACTGGGACGGTGTCACGCTCCGCGTCGAGGGCGACCCGTCCGATGCCCGACTCGAGTTCACGACGGGTCCGATGGCGTTCACCACCCCGCTCGCCCGACTCGACTCAGGACCGGTCGAATTCCGCGCCGACGACCCGGCCCGCACGGTACGCGTCGAGCGTCTGCCACGAGGGCTGCCGAGCGCGAGTTGTTCCGGCACACACATCGACCCCGACCCCCGGCCCGGGTGCAACGCGTACTGGCTGCGCGTGCTCCAACACGACGGCGGCCAGGCGTGGTCCAGCCCGGTGTTCGCCACGCTCGACGGGGCACCACGAGGCAATCGGTGACGCGGACGATCACCGTGGCCGCGGCGCAATCCGGCCCGGTCGAGCGAAGCACCGACCGCGCCGAGACCGTCGAGCGACTCATCGCCCAGATGCGAGCCGCGCACGGTGCGGGCTGCGATCTCATCGTCTTCACCGAGTGTGCCCTGACCGCGTTCTTCCCCCATTGGTGGATCGACGACGAACGGGAACTCGACCGTTGGTTCGAGCGGGAGATGCCCGGTCCGGACACGCAACCCCTGTTCGACGAAGCGCGCCGGCTGGGCATCGGGTTCTCGCTGGGGTACGCCGAACTCGCGACGGTCGACGGTCAGCCGAGACGGTTCAACAGCAGCGTTCTCGTCGGCGACGACGGGGACATCATCGGCAAGCATCGCAAGATCCACTTGCCCGGGCACGTCGAGCACCGACCGGGCAACCCGTTCCAGAACCTCGAGAAGCGCTACTTCGACGTCGGCGACCTCGGGTTCCGCACGTGGGATGCGTTCGGTGGCACGTTGGGCATGTCGATCTGCAACGACCGGCGTTGGCCCGAGTCGTACCGGGTGCTCGGCCTTCGCGGCGCCGAGATGATCCTCATCGGCTACAACACCCCGGACAACATCCCCGAGTACCCCGAGCTCGATCGCCTGGTCGGGTTCCACCACGAGTTGTGCATGCAGGCCGGAGCGAACCAGAACGGCGCCTGGGTGGTCGCCGTCGGCAAGGCGGGCGTCGAGGAAGGCGTGAGCCAGATCGGCAACAGCTCGATCATCGCTCCGTCCGGCGAGATCGTGGCCCGGAGCACGACCCTCGGCGACGAGCTCGTGATCCACGAGTGCGACCTCGACGACGCGGTGCGCGCCCGAGAATTCCTCGGGCTCGAACGCAACCGGCGGCCGGAGTTCTACGGCTCGATCGTGCGCCGTCAGGACGAGCCGGACACCGCCCGCTGATCGGCGACGTGGCCGGACTCAGTCGTTCAAGAAGTCACGGACGAGTTCCAGCCCGACGCGACGCATCTGTTTGACCGCACCGGGAACCTTGTCGATCGTGAGACGGAGCGCCGGCGCGCTCAGGCTGATGCCACACGGGAAGGGCATCCCCTGCAGGGCGAGTGCCACGCATCGTCCGTCGTCCTGGTTCTCGAGTTCGTCGACGGCGTATCCCTGCTTGCGAACCACTTCGAGCTCGGCCAGGTACGCGGCCGGGTCGGTGATCGTGTGTTCGGTGTACGGCGTCATCTCGGTCGCGTCGAGCATCGCGAGCACCCGGTCGTTCGGCAGTTCGGCCGCCATCGCCTTACCCAACGCCGTCGAGTGGATCGGAGCACGGTCGCCGACCCGGGCCGCGAGCCGCATCATCTGCGGGCTCTCGAACACCAGGCTGTGCACCACCATGGGACCGTCGAGCGTGCCGAGGTTCGTGGTTTCACCCGTGTCGTCGCGAAGCTGGCGGAGCGGGCCTTCGGCGTGGGACAGGAATGCCTCGTATTGACGGGTGTGGTGCGGCTGGAATGCGATGCCGATCCGGTACAGAGCCGTGTCGTCGTCGCGCTCGACGTAGCGCCTCGCCTCGAGCGCCGACAGATACCGGAACGCCGAACTCTTCGGCAACGAGGTCACCGCGGCGACGTCGGGCAGGGAAACACCCTCGCGCGAGCGCTGCAACACATCGAGGATGTCGCAGACGCGCTCGACCGCACGAATCGGGTACGACGTCGACCGGTCGTTGCTGGTTGTCGCTGTCAAAATCGCCTTCCTAACGTCTGGCTCGGGTTCCGATGGAACGTCATCCGGCGGGCCTCCAGCTCGGCGTCGGCCGACCGGGAACGATCGGCCTCGCCGCCTCAACTTCGCTCATCGGTCGCCCTCCCCCTCGGGTGCGTTTCGCTCGTCGGAACACCTGCTGCGCCGTGCGACCCACCGTTCAGGTCGGGCCGCCAGTGCGCATTGCAGAACACACTAGAACTATACGATGTACGGGCCCCGCATGGGCCGAAATAACGCCGAAACATTCCGGCCACTGAAACGATGACGGTCGAGGACACGTCGAGACCGCTGCCGTCATCCCCCGGACGGGCGCCAGAATGTGGTTGGCTACTTGGCCCACCACGCGCCGCCACCACACGACGGGAGGCGCGCACCGACCCCTTCCACGACATGAGCACGAAGAGCTACGACGCCGCCGCCATCTCCGCACTGTCCGGTCTGTCCCACGTGCGCCACCGCCCCCTGATGTACCTGGGGTCGGCCGGCGTGGGCGCGACCGGCCTCCACCACCTGATCTGGGAAATCGTCGACAACTCCGTCGACGAGGCCATGGCCGGCCACGGCACCACGATCACCGCGACGCTCCACGCCGACGGCTCCGTCAGCGTGGAGGACGACGGTCGCGGTATCCCGGTCGACCCGATGCAGCAGGGCCCCCACAAGGGCCGCAGTGCGCTCGAGGTGGTCCTCACCGAGACGAACGCCGGCGGCAAGTTCGATTCCGACAGTTACAAGGTGTCGGGTGGACTCCACGGCGTGGGCGCCTCCGTCGTGACGGCGCTGTCGACCAAGCTCGAGGCCGAGGTCCGCCGCGGCGGCCGGAAACACCGGCTCGTGTTGGAGGCCAAGCGGGAACGCAAGGGTGACGTGATCCCGGGCATTCCGACGGGGCCGATCACCGCCACCGGCAACATCCCGAAGAGCAAGACCGGCACCACGATCCGGTTCTGGCCCGACCTGTCGTTGTTCCACGACGACCAGGGTGTCCCGTTCGACCGACCCCAGTGGTCGCTGCGCACGATCTCCGACCGGTTCCGCCACAAGAGCTTCGTTCATCCCGGCGTCACGTTCGTCCTGGTCGATCAACGCACGAAGGGCGAACACGAACGGTTCGAGTGGTGCTCGACCGGCGGCGTGGCCGACCTGGTCACCGAGATGACCGCCGACACGAGCGTCGTGGGACAGGTCGTGTCGTTCCAGGGCGAGGACGACGACGCGACGGTCGACGCGGCGATCGCGTGGACGGTCGACGGGCGCGACACCAGCCTCGGGTTCGCGAACGGGGTCGCCACGCCCGAGGGCGGCACCCACGTCAACGGGTTCCGCAACGCGGTCACCGAGGCGGTCCAGAAGTACATCGCCGACCGCGAACTACTGAAAGACAAAGAGTCGGCGCCGAACACGCGCGACATCTTCTCGGCCGGTCTGTTGGTCGTGTCGATCATGCTCCCCGGGCCCCAGTTCGCCGGCAACTCGAA
>CAXAWD010000273.1:0-5618 GCA_963972325.1 uncultured Acidimicrobiaceae bacterium | reverse complement strand
CCCGGCCACCCTCACCGAGGCCAACACCGACATCGCCGCCGAGGAACTGCCTGCCACCGTGTTCCTGCTCGACACGTCGACGGACACGGACACGACTTCGAACCCCGACACCGGCGTGGAGGTCGACGACCTGATCGGTGACGAGAACGGCGACGTCGCCCGCGGGCGACGCGGCGACCGGGTCGGCAACCGCGACCGACCACCGCGCCGGGCACGTCAGTCGCGGACCTGACGGACCGTCGTCGCGGGCCCGTACGCTGAGCACAGGATGACCGCTCCCCACCCGCACACCGTGCTCGTCGCCGAGGACGACCGCCAGGTCCGAGAGGCCCTCGAGCGGATCCTGCGGTTCGAGGGGTACGTCGTGACCGCGGTGCACGACGGCGCCGCCGCACTCGACGCGATCGACCGACACGACCCCGATGTGCTGGTGCTCGACGTGATGATGCCGCTCGTCGACGGACTCGACGTGTGCCGGCGGCTCCGTGCACGGGGCGACCGCCGACCCGTCCTCATGCTCACCGCACGCGACGAGGTCAGCGACCGTGTAGCCGGTCTCGACGCCGGCGCCGACGACTACCTGCCGAAACCCTTCGATCTGGAGGAGCTGCTGGCTCGGCTCCGCGCCCTGCTCCGGCGATCCGACGGCACCACCGACGGTCCGCTCCGCTTCGACGACCTCGAGATGGACGTCGCCGGCATGACCGTCCGGCGCGGCGACCGTCCGATCACCCTGACCCGAACCGAGTTCAGGATCCTCGAGATGCTGATGCGCAACCCGGGGGTCGTGCTCGACCGCATGTCGATGTACGGGGAGATCTGGGGCTACGAGGGCGAGACGTCATCGAAGGCCCTCGACGTCCACACCCGCTACGTGCGCCGCAAACTCGAAGCCGGCGGCGAACCCCGCCTGATCCACACAGTGCACGGCGTCGGGTACGTGCTCCGGGCGGATCCGACGTGACGCTGCGCACCAGGGTCATCACGATCCTGACCGGGTTGGTGGTGGTCGGGATCGCGGCCGCGTCCGTGGCCGCGTACCAGTCCGCGTCGAACGAACTCGTCTCCGAGACCGATCGCTTCCTCACCGCTCGCGCCAACGAGGTGCTCGACGGCCAACGGGCCACACCCCGGAGGTCGTCCGATGACGGGCGACCCCAACCGCGCGCCGACGACCTCGACCTCGCGATCGACACCGACTCGATCGCACAGACGATCGACCGCCACGGTGACGTGACCGCGTCAGAGGGCGGCAACCTTCCCGTCGCCGCCGTCGACGAGGCGGTCGCCGGCGGCGAGCGCAGGGCGCTGATCCGCGACATCGAGATCGAGGGCGAGACGTTCCGCATGATCACAGCGCCGGCATCGGACGGCGGAGCCGTCCAGATCGCCCGGTCGACAGCGTCGGCGACCGATGTCCTCGACCGACTCGCCGCCCGGCTGACGCTCGTGGGCCTCGTACTCGGGCTCCTCGCCGCTGCTCTCGGATGGCTGTTGATGCGCCGCACCACCAAGCCGCTCGCCGACCTCACCGCCGCCACCGAACGGATCGCGACCACTCGCGACCTCACGCCGCTCGGTCTGTCCGGCGACGACGAGGTCGGCCGGCTCGCCACCAGCTTCGATCAGATGCTCGCCGCGCTCAGGTCGAGCCGCGAGCAGCAGCGCCGTCTCCTGCAAGATGCCGGCCACGAGCTCCGCACGCCGTTGACGAGCCTGCGCGCCAACGTCGACTTCCTCGAGCGGGCCGCCGACCTGCCGGCCGAGGAGCGTGCGCAGGTGCTCGCGGGGTTGAAGTCGGAGCTCGCCGAACTCGGTGGCTTGGTCGACGAGGTCGTCGTGCTCGCCACCGACGAGGACGCCACCTCGGTCTCCATGACCGACCTCGACCTGGCCGACATCGTCACCGACGCCGTGGGCACGTTCCGCCGTCGCACCGGGCGGGAGGTTTCGCTGGCCTGCGAACCGACCCCGCTGCGCGGCAACGCGTCACTGCTCGATCGGGCGGTCACCAACCTGCTCGGCAACGCGCACAAGTTCAGTCCGGCGGATCGGCCGATCGAGGTGACGGTCGCAGGCCGCTGGGTCAGCGTGCGCGATCACGGCGACGGGATCGACGACGCGGACCTCGACCGTGTCTTCGAACGCTTCCATCGATCCGCCGATGCCCGCTCGAAGCCAGGGTCGGGTCTCGGGCTCGCGATCGTGCGCCACGTCGCCGAACAGCACGGTGGCGACGTCCGCGCCGGCAACGCGGCCGACGGTGGTGCCGAGGTCGGCTTCAGCGTCGGCTGATCGACAGCCCTCACCTGCGCCGGCCTCACGTGTTGAGGCCGGCGTCGGCCATGGCCGACGTCGCCGGATGCCGAGTCCGACTCATCTTCTGTCCGTGATCGATCGCAATCCGGGGACGTCGATCTCATGTCGTCGCGGCCCGGGTGCACGGTCGCACCAGTGGACGGCAAGAGAGGCCGAGCCGGTCGCGGTGCTGCGTTCGGCCGGTGCGTTGCCCTCCGGCGCGAACACGACGGCCCTCGGGCGACGTCGGTGTCCGTGCAACGATGGTCCGGGCGCAGACACGGTTGCGACCGTCCGGGTCAGGCCGCCGACAGGCCACCGTCGACCGAGACCACCTCACCGCTGATGTAGGGGTGGAGCGCGAGGTGCACGACGGTCGAGGCGATCTCGATCGGCTGCCCGACACGGCGCAGCGGCACCTGCTCGACGATGGCCCGTTCGTGCTGCGCCACCTGTTCGGCGTCGAGTCCGGCGCGATGCAGGATCGGGGTGTCGGTCGGGCCCGGAGCGACCGCGTTCACCCGGATGCCGTGCGGGGCGAGCTCGAGCGCCCAAGAGCGAGTGAGCGACTCGAGCGCCGCCTTGCTGGCCGCGTACGTCGACGCGCCCGGCGCCGGGCGATGTCCGTACGTGCTCGAGACGTTGACGATGGTCCCGCTGCGGCGTTCGAGGTGGGCGAGCGCAGCCTGCGTCAGCGCGACGGGGGCCACGACATTGGTCGCGAGCAGGGCACGCACGTCGGCGACATCGAGGTCGGCGAGGCCGGCGGCAGAGAAGACGCCGGCATTGTTCACGAGGACGTCGATGCCCCCCAGGCTCGCCTCGGCGACCTCGACGACGTGTTGTACGCCCGCCGGGTCGGTCACGTCTGCGGCGACGGGAGTCGACCTCGGGATCTGCTCGGCCGCCTCGTGCAGCCGCCGTTCGTCGCGGCCGACGAGGAGCGTGCTCGCGCCGCGGGCGCCGAATGCCTGGGCCGTGGCGAACCCGATGCCCGAACTGCCACCGGTGATCACGACGGTGAGCTGATCGTCGTTGCTCATCGGGCGACCTCCGCGCTCGGCTGATGACGATGACGCGCCCACTCGGTTCCGCGGTGGCGCTTCGTGTCGAGCAACCACCGGACCCGGTCGCGAGTGGCGACATAGTGCCCCGCGACAGCACCGGCGAAGACGAAACCGGTCCACGCATGACCGATGACGACGACGGCGCCGGCCGCCCCGAGGAGGAGCACCAGTTCCATCCCGAGGCGGGTGACGCCGTCGACCGCGACCGGCGCGCCGCCAATGGCGCTCGCGTCGCCGGGAACTCGGAAGACGGCCCACAGGGTGGCACCCACCACCACGGCACCGCCGACGGCGAACGAATCGAATGGGGCCGGTAGCGGCAGCCGCCGCGCGGCAGCGCCCCACGCGACCAGTGCGACGACCTCGAGGGTGAATCGCACTGCCGATTGGGTGTGGGAGAGCGGGATCATCGCGGCTCCCAGTTCGTGAGCGCGGCGTCGAGCGAATCGACGAGGTGTTCGAACGTGACGGCGGTGCTCTGCTCCATGGCGAACCCGTTCGCGGCCTCGAGGGAGACGAACCCGTGCAGCACCGACCGGATCAGGCGGATCGCATGGATCGCGTCATCGCCGGCCAACCCGTAGCCCGCGGCAACGGCGTGGACGACCTCGAGCGCGCGGCTGCTGGCGGCTTCGTGCTCGTCATCGCCCGGCGCCGGAGCCCACAGCGACGCGACGTACAACCCGGGGCGGGCCCGGGCGAACTGCCGATAGGCGGTCGCGACGCGCTCGAGAGCGTCGCGTCCGGCGACGCCGACGGCGTTGCGCGCCAACCCGTCGGCGAGCTCGCGCACCGAGAGTACGGCAAGATCCCGGCGGAGGCCGGGAAGGCCATCGACGTGCTTGTACAACGACGGCGCGGCGACATCGACGCGATCCGCCAGTGCCGTCAGCGTGAGCCGGGCGAGCCCGACTTCGTCGATCAGCCGACCCGCTTCGGTCACGACCCGTTCCTTGGTCAGACCCTGCCGGCCCATCAGCGGCGTCCTCGACTCAGTGACCAACCGATGGTCCCGACCGAGATCAGCAACAGCGGCAGCGACACGAACGCTGCCATGGCGACCACCCGGTCGAGCACGACGTACCCGACGCCGGAGACGACCAGTGCGACTGCGGTGGCGCGAACGACGATGCCGGACGCCCGCGCCAAGGGGTAGTCGGCCACTCGCAAGGCCCGCGCACTGGTGCCGACCATCACGGCGAGCGCGATCATCTTGACACCGTCGAGCCGGTTGACGGCATCGAAGAACCCGTCGACGGTCGTCGGGTTCGCGCCCCCTGCCTCGATCGCGCGCACGACCTCGACCACGAACTGCACCAGCGACAGCGCAACCGCTGCCACGCCCGCGCGAACGGTTGCACCAGTCACACCGCGTGAACGCATCGCCAGCACCACGACGAGCAACGCGATCGCTGCCACCCCGTGCACCATGCCCGCCTGGAGCGCGCTTGCGGCGGCATGACGGGCGTAGAAGTCGGCAACGGCACCGGTCGCCTCGTCGAGCGCCGGTGCGGCCGGGAACATGGTCAAGCCGATGGCCCAACACCCGATGTAGGCCAGTGCGCCGATGATGGGCGAACGAGCCGATCGCGTCGGTTCATCGATGGCACCGACGACAACGGCTTCGGCAACTGGTACTGACATGACGCCTCCTTCCGGTCAGCTATTGATATTAGCTTCGAGGCTAAACACAATAGCTAACGGTGTCAAGCCTCTTCCAGCCGATCCGTTCCGAGGCATACATTGGGGGTTCATGCGACGACTGGTGGACCTGTCACATCGCATCGAAGCGGGGATGACCACCTATCCCGGTCTGCCCGGGCCGGCCATCGGGGACCACCTCGGTTTCGACGAGTCGAGCGGCCACTACGCATCCGGGACGGAGTTCCACATCGGTCGGATCGAGATGGTGGCCAACACCGGCACCTACCTCGACGTGCCAGTCCACCGGTTCCGCGACGGCTGGGGCCTCGACCACCTCCCGCTCGAGCGCGTGTTCTACGTACCTGCCGTGGTCATCGATGCTCCCGGGCCCACGATCGAGCCGGCCGTACTTCCTGCAGCGGCCGACCTCGTCGACCGAGCAATCGTGTTCCGCACCGGGTGGAGCCGCCACTGGGGCTCCGTCGAGTACGGCGCCGGCGGGCACCCGCATCTGAGCGTCGATACTGCGAACCGGCTGGTCGAGGCCGGCGTGGCACTCGTCGCGATCGACTCGCTGAACATCGACGACACGGCGACCGACGAACGCCC
>CAXAWD010000272.1:0-5626 GCA_963972325.1 uncultured Acidimicrobiaceae bacterium | reverse complement strand
CGACCGCACCCGTCGTCATGGTCGACCCCGACGACTACGTGCCCGCTCACGAGGCACGAGATGCCCTGGGGATCCCCCGCGAGGGCCGCGCCGTCCTGGTGAACGTCGGCGACCGCAGCTCGGACGAGGTCCGCCGGATGATCGACCGGGCCACCCAGGCCATCCGACGCCACGGCGGTCGCGACACCCACGTGTTCGCCCCGATGCACCCGCTGCACGGCGGTGAGGTCGGAGAGGTCCCCGGCATCCACATGGCCCCGGTCTACCCCGTCGCCCGATACTTCAACGCATTCGATGCGGTCGTGTCGAGTTCGGGGTACAACTCGTTCCACGAGGTCGTCGCGAGCGGACTGCCGGCCGTGTTCGTCCCGCACCGAGGGGCACGGATCGACGACCAGTACCGCCGGGCGAAGTTCGCGGCGCTGTGTGGCCGGTCGCAGTGGGCGGCGACCATCTTCAGCCGGGAGTTCGACGAGGCCGTTCGCCGCATGCTCCGAGCGGACGAACCTGCCATGGCGATCCGAGCCACCGACATGCTCGGACCGATGAGCGGCGCCGAAGAGTTCGCCGACGTCCTCGCCGCGCTCGTAGCCGAGAGGCCCGCCCCCCATTCCACGGGTGCCCGAGCGGCGGAGCCGACCGATCACACGCCGGCGCTCGATCGGGTCGTGGTCGCACTCGATCTCGACGGCGACGAACTCGGACGGCTCGTCTCGGCCTGGTCGCCCGACGACGTCGCGAGAACCGTCGTCGTCACTCGCGATGCGGACACGGGTCCGATCTACGGCCTCGGCGTCGTGTTCGAGACCGTCCTCGACGAGGATGAATGGCGTCGAGTCGGCGACTACGGCTACGGCGAGTATGTTGCGATGCGCCTCGCCGGTATCGAACGTCGCTATGGCACGACCCAGACCATCACGAACCCACTGGAAACGAAAGTGAAGACACAATGAGGATCGGCCGCAACAAGGTGTTCGCAGCGTTGGGCGCGGTCGTCGTACTCGTGGCCTCCATCGTCGCGTGGTGGGTGGGCGGTCGTACCGGGCTGCTCGTGGTCGCGGTCGCCCTGACCACGCTGTCCACCGCGGCGGTCGGTGGGCTCGTCGCCATCTCCGAGCGGCGGATCCGCCGTCTGATGACCGAGCACCATCGCCGCGAGACGAAATTGTCGGAAGCCGTCGAGAAGATGACGACGAACATTCGCGACGGAATCGTCGCCGCCGGGCACTCCGGCAAGCAGTCCGAGCAACTGCTCGCTGCGGTGCAGTCGGCATTCGCACGCCAGGAAATGGAGTCGCAACGCGCCGCCGACGAACTCTCGTCGAGCGTCCTGGAGTCGATCGAGCGGAGATTCCGATCGGTCGACAAGGAACTGGCGTCGGCCACCCGAGAACTGGGGACGCTCGCCAACGGAGTCGACGTGTCTCGGCGAGAGGCGAACATCGCCGTGACCCAGTGGGCCGAGACGACCGAACGCCTCGACACGGCCATCGGTGAAGTGGCGACGCTCGCCGCCACCAGCCGCACCGCATTCGACGATCTGCGCGCCAGCGTGCTCGAGGAACTGACCCGCCGCTCCCGTAACGAGGTGGTGACGAACTTCCGACGACTCGTGGACGAGGCGGTGTCCGAGTTCGACTCGCTGCAGCGACTCACCGAGCGCTATCCGGTCACGATCAAGCCCCCGCCACTCGGAGGGTGGGCGATCGGTCCGGGCGCGCTGGTCTACCTCCTCGAGCACGTCGAGGCGAACGACAGCTCGTTGGTCGTCGAGTGTGGTCCCGGGGCGTCGACGATCTACCTCGCCGAGTTCTTCCGTCGTCGCGGCCACGGTCGCGTGATCAGCCTCGAGCACGACGAGCGCTTCTTCCACTACGTGACGGACGATCTCGCCCGCCGCGGGCTCGGCGACTTCGCCGACGTCCGACACGCTCCGCTGACCGAGGTCGAGGTCGGCGGTGGGTCCCAGCTCTGGTACGACCCGTCCGCTTTGGAAGACATCGCAGACATCGACGTGCTGCTCGTCGACGGACCACCTCAGGCGACCGGCAAGCTCGCGCGCTACCCAGCGGTGCCACTCCTGGGCAGCCGGCTCAGCGACACGGCGTTGGTCGTCGTCGATGATGCGCACCGTCCCGACGAACAGGCCGCGATGGCACGGTGGCGGGAGGAACTCGGGTGGGAGTCGTTGATCACGCCGCCCGGCGGGTTCGCAGCCCTGACACTGCCGGTCGGGCTCGACGACGCCGAGAGCGATGCGGCGCCCGACACCGGCTCGGCGGGGTCCGGCGAGCCGGTAGGCGACTCGGACTGAGCGGTTCGTCAGTCGCCGGCTGAGGCCCCGTCGGTGACGACGAGATCGGCCGGCGCCATGAACGGCGCACGGCTCGCCGTCAGCGGCACATACAGGCTGTCCCGCCCGCGGTGACGTTCGTGCCAACGGCGAGACGCCGTGCGATACAGGTTCAGCGATGCTTCGGAGAACCGCTTCGAGTTCGAGTGTGGGCTCGATGACGCCAGCACCATCGGCAGCCCCACCGACTCGAGCGACGACGATCCGAATCGCGATTGGACTCGACGCATGAACTCCACATCGCCACGCGTCCTGATGTGGTCGAAACCGCCGACGTGATCGACCAGCCACCTGCGAAACATCAACGACATCGGTCCCTCGCCCACGAACCGGGAGTTGTTCTCCAGGTCGATGTCACCGTCGGCGCACACCCGGACATGGGCGACCTTGCAGCCATGGACATGTGGCGATGCCTCCAGGAGCGAACACTGGAACGCCAGCCTCTGCGGATGCGACCAGTCGTCCGCATCGGCGATGGCCACGTAGCGACCGGTGCACCGCTCCAACGCTCGGTTCCGTGACACGTACGGCCCCACGTTGAACTCGTTCGACACGAGTTCGATGCGCGGGTCGTCGTAGCCGGACAGCACGGCGAGCGTGCCGTCGGAACTGCGATCGTCGACGATGACCAACTGAACCGCGACTCCGGTCGAGGCGAGGATCGATTCGACCGCGGGCCCGATCGTGGCCTCGTCGTTGTGGGTCGTCATGACGACGCTCACCGTGCGGTCGGCCGGCGCGTCGGAATCGAGCGCCCGAGCGGCCTGCATCCCATGGATCCAGTGGTGACCGCTCCCGGGGAGGAACAGCTCGGTCCAAGGGGTCAGCCCCTCGGCGCACAACAGGTCGTCCAGGACCGAGAGCGCAGGTCGCAGGTCGACCGTGCCGTCGTCGCCGACCTCGCTGTCGAGGCGCGCCGCCATCAGCCGGACATCGATGTCCGACGGCGATCGTCGCCTGAGGAGCGTCAGGATTCGTCGGGCCGACTCGATGTCCCCGGCCCGCAGCAGCGCCTGACACACCGGGAGTCCGACCCCGAGCGATTCGAACTCCTCGCCGAAAGCCAACCGCAATCCCGTGACGTCGGGGGAGCGAGCTCCGTCGAGGATCTGGAGGAACTCGTACAAGGACTTCGCCGCTGATTCTGGTCGTTCGTCCGCCTGGTCGACGAGAGCAGGCAGCCGTTCGAATCCAACCTCGGAACCCGCTCGCGCTGCCGCCAACGCCTGGTCCAGGGTCGCAGCACCGCCCCGTTGAGCGAGCGGCCAGAGGCCATCGGCGTCCGACGCACCCGCCTGCATACCGGCGCTGAGTATCGCCGATCGAACCTCTTCGAACCGATCCGACCTCGAATCGATCTGCAAGCCGTACGGCAACTCGTTCCAGACATCCGGGTCGCGCCCGGTCAACGCGCTGGTCCGGTCCAGAATCGACAGGGTCGATGCCACGCTGTCGGCCCCGACGGTGCCCGCCAACACGTCGACGATCAGGCCGCCGTGGGCGAGGGCGCCTCCTGGCGGCAGATGCTCGGACTGTGGACGGGTTCGGGCCTGCCGCTCGATCGCCGAACGCAGATCGGCCGCCAGCGATGCCGAGATCGGCTCGAATCCGAGTTGTCGGCGTATCCGATCGAGATCCAGCGCTTGGTGCAGACTGAGGCGGTCGACGAAACGGTCACTTCGCAGCAGGAACTCGACCATGCCGTCGGCCCCCGCGGCGGACGGTCGCGCGTCGCGGAGCACCGTGACCTGTTCGCTGCTCGAATGCAGCCCTTCGTGGAACAGCGCACCGCCACCGGCGCGCTCGGGGCGGATCGGCTCCAACCACTTCCGCTTGCGGGGCACCACGAAACAGCTCGCCCCACGCTCGACGGCGGCCTTCGCGAACCACACGTCGGCCATTCCGGGGGTGCCGAACTCGTCGAATCGGAGTTGCCATGCCCGCTGATCGAACATCGTGGTGCCGGTCCCGAGCAAATGGACCGGCGCGACATGCGGCGCCGACTTCTCGAAGTGGAGCAGCACGCGAGCATCGAACAGGTCGATGATCGGATCGGGGTACAGGGCCCCGTGCACGCCGACCGCCGACAGCTGCTCGGCGTCGACGAGGAACTCGGTGAGCTTCTGGATGTAGTCGGTCGGGTACGAGATGTCGTCGTCGACGGTTGCGTAGTACCGCTGCGTCGATCGGTCGAGGAAGAAGAACTTCCCGTTGTCGCGGACATCGCCGTGATCCTGCGAACGCTCGACGACGATTCGATCGTGTCGAAGGAAGCCGGGCACGCGCTCGTATCCGTTGAGGTACACCCCGATCTTCGCCGCCTGGGGCAGCAACCGGTCGATCACCCGCCGAAGCGAGTCCTCCCGATTCGGAATCGATGCCACGCCGATGAACACGTCGGAGGCAGCCGCAGTCGTCATGTCAATCAGCCTCCCCGAGGTCGTTCGTCAAGACCAGCGGAATGCCCGGCAGTACGAGGGCCACCCCGTCGGGGGGAAACACCTCACCGGTCATCGGCGACATGCTGTTCGAGACCGCTTCGAATCGCTCGGCGACCTCGGGCGGTCTGGACCCGGCGACGCGAAGCATCGTCAGCTGCGGGGCAGCGCCGATCAAGGGCCTGCCGGCGAGCCGGCCGAGCGGCAGCGGCCGTAGATCGCGCCCGACCACCATGTGACTCGCCACGGTCCCCATGAGGCGAGCATCGACCGCCAGGGCGGCCGCCTGCATCTCGATCCGTTGGCAGTGCGCCCAGGAGTCGGGCGGCTGCAGCGTCAGGAACTCACCGGTTCCGTGCTCGGCGGCAGCCGTGAAGCGCCCTCCCCCGGCAGGGGCGCCGTCGACCACGATGACGCGCTCATCGTTCGCCGAACGGGCCCGAACGTCGTCGCTCATCGCGCGCTCGTCGCCGAGGATCAACACCTCGAGGTTCGACCAGGTCTGGCCGCAGAGCGACTCGAGGACCGGTACGTCTCCCGAGCCATCGGGCCAGGTCACGACGGTCACCAGGGCCGAACCGCCGGCCGGTTCCGCAGCCGGAGCTGCACTCGACAGGTTGGCCACACCGACCGGGGAACCGACACGGGTCCGCCACACCATGGCCGTCGACCCGTCGCGATAGATCGTGTTCAATGCTTCGACGACCGGGCCCGACCCGGTGCCCGGATCGGGCTCGAGAAGCAAACGCGCCGACGCCGCGCGGAGCGTGAGTACCGGATCGTTCGAGTGCTTGCCGGTGAGCCGCGCCAGGGCGCTGAGAGCGTCACGCCCGCG
>CAXAWD010000271.1:0-5629 GCA_963972325.1 uncultured Acidimicrobiaceae bacterium | reverse complement strand
CCATCGTGCCAATATTCACATGCGGCTTCGTGCGCTCGAACTTTGCCTTGCTCATTGCCTTTTCCCTTTGTCCTTCGGTGTGTGGGACCTGTGTTCTGAACGGACCTGCGGATGCAGGCCCCTGGTAGCGCCGATCGGGATCGAACCGATGACCTTCCGATTATGAGCCGGATGCTCTGACCATCTGAGCTACGGCGCCTGGCCTTGGCCCCCGGTCGATCTCGCTGACCGGTTGGTCGAGCCCTCTGTGGGAATCGAACCCACGACACCAGCCTTACCATGGCTGTGCTCTGCCGACTGAGCTAAGAGGGCGCTCTTGCTTTCGGAGCGCGGCGGAGCCGCGGACCGGCGTGCAAGTGTAGCGGCCGCGGTGGGGATCACACCGCGCGAGAACACAGGATTTCCGGCGTTCTCGACGGGCCGAACCAGACGTTCCGCGACGGACCCGGATCGCTAGTGTGCCCCTCGATGGCCCCGACCCCCGAGATCACGATCCGCCTGGCGCGTGGCGCCGACGCTGCCGCCGTGGCCGAGATCTACAACCGGGAGGTCACCGAGACCACCGCGACGTTCGACCTCGTGCCCCGGACCGTCGAGGCCCAGCGCGAGTGGCTCGCCGCACGATCGGGAGCGTTCGCCGCGATCGTCGCCGTCGACACCGCCACCCGACAGGTCGTCGGGTTCGCCTCGCTGTCGCCGTACAAGGAACGCGCGGCATACAGCACCACGGTGGAGAACTCGATCTACGTCCACCGAGCCTTCGGCGGGCGAGGCATCGGTAAGCAGCTGCTCACGCACCTGCTCGGCGTCGCGCGTCAATCGGGTTTCCACTCGGTGATCGCCCGGGTCGAGGCATCGAGCGAGGCGTCCAGGGCGCTGCACACCGCATGCGGTTACGAACTGGTCGGCATCGAACGGCAGGTCGGACGGAAGTTCGGTCGGTGGCTCGACGTCGCCGTCATGCAACTGCTGCTCTGACTGTGACGATCACGCGCGGCCTCGGACCTGACGGTTGCGGCGAGCAGTCCGGCCTCGTGCGATGATGGACGTCGGCGGTGTTCGACCATCGCCGACTCAGCGGGACATGCACACGGACGACACATCGACAGCGGCACCGGTCGCGGACTGGACCGTTCGCATCCGCGGCACCCTCGAGGTCGATCGCCACGGTGCGCCGATCGAACTCCGGCCGAAGGAGCGCTCGGTGCTGGCCGCCCTGGCGGTCAACCACCCGGCAGCGGCCGACACCGATCGGATCGCAGCGTTGATCTGGGGGCACGCCGTGCCCGATTCGGCACACAAGTCGATCCAGAACCACATCGCCCGCATCCGTCGCTCTGCCGGCGACATCGTGACCACCGAGGCCGCCGGGTACTCGTTGTCACCGCGCGCCGCGATCGACTACTCGTCGGTCGGGAGCTCCCCGGTGCCCTTCACCGACCTCGCCGACACACCGGAGGTCGAAGCGCATCGCGAGCGGGTCCGCGCCCGCATGCTCACCGACGACGAACGAGCCCTCGAGGAGGCTGTGGCGGCCGGCCTCGACGGCGACGTCGTCCAACGGCTCCACGCCGCCGTCATCGACGAACCGTATCGGGAGCACCGGTGGGCGTTGCTCGCCGCGGCGCAACATGCGCTCGGCGATCGCCGACAGGCACTCCTCACGTGCCACGACGCTCGCCGACGGCTCGCCGAGGTCGGATTGTCGCCCGGCGACCGCCTGATCGAACTCGAACGGGTGATCCTCGGGTCCGACGACGCCCCCTCGGGCGGCCCCGAAGGCGGCGCGCGGGTCCGCCCCAAGCTGCACCCGCATTTCGACGAACCGTTCGTCGGGCGCCGTTCGGAACTCGCCGCCCTCCACGAGGCCTGGGCCTCCACGATGGAACTCGAGCGACCGGGGCTGGTCGTCCTCCAGGGGCGCGCCGGCATCGGGAAGACCCGTCTGGCCGACCGGTTCTGCGAGCAACTGTTCACCGGCGATGCCGCCTCCCGCGTCGTGTGGGGCCGCCACCGCGGCACCGGCGGACGGGCGTACGGCGCCCTGATCGAGGCGCTCCTACGGCTCCTCGCGTCCGAACCCGAGTTGGCTGCGCTCCACACCGCAACCGAACGCACGATCCGACTCGCGGCCGCCGGCGAGACGAACGATGCCGCCAACGGGGACGGCCGCGATCTGCGCCAGGCGGTGATCGACCTGACCCGCACCATCGCCCAGCGTCCGACCGTGTGGTTCATCGACGACCTGCACTGGGCGTCGAGCGACTCGCTCGCCCTGCTCGAAGAAGCCCTCGATGGTGCCAGCGGGCCGATCCTCGTCGTCGCGACCAGTCGTCCGACCGACCTCCACAACGACGCCTCCATCGCTGCGCTCGAGCGGGTGGTCCCCACCCGAACGATCCCGATCGAACCGTTGACGATCGACGACGTGGAAGCCCTCATCGAGATGCCCGAGCACGCGTCCGACCGACGGCTCGCCGCCAAGATCCACGACCGCACCGGCGGACTGTCGCTCTACGTCAGCGAAATCGTCCGCGAAGCCCGCCGTCAAGGCACGACGATCGACCCGTCGGCGATCCCATCGGCGATCCGGGAGTGGGTGACACACCGGATCCGCGCCCTGCCTCCCGCCGACGCGGGCATGCTCCGGCTGGCGGCCGTGATGGGGCGCCACGTCGATCCATCGCTGCTCGCCGCGATCGGCCCGTACGACCTCGACCTCGTGACCGAGCGTTGCGACGAACTGATCACCGACGGTTTCCTCACGATCGGCGACACGGCGACGTCGCTCCAGTTCTCGCACGCGATCACCCGCGACATCGTGCTCGACGGCATTCGCCCACTCGAACGGGCGCGCCTCCACGAACACGTCGGCCGCACACTCGCCGCCCTCGAAACCGACGATCTCGAACACGCCACGATCGCCCACCATCTCTCGTTGGCGGGCGAGTCAGCGTCCGAGGACGCCGCCAGACACGCCGTGATCGCCGGCAACCAGGAGTTCTCCGACGGCGCGTGGCAGCGTGCCTCCGATCTGTTCCGCTCGGCCGTCGAGGCGGCACGAACCCCCGAGACACGCGGTGAGGCACTCGCCGGGCTGGGACGGGCCCTGCTCCGATGCGAACGATTCGACGACGCCGCGGCCACGCTGCACGAAGCGCACCGCTTGGCCACCGAGCACGACCTGCCGCTGATCGAAGGCGACAGCGCGCTGGCGCTGTCGGGTCGTGCGGGGCGCGGCGCGACCAGCGACGCAGGGGGCGCCTCCGTCGACGAGATGCTCCGCGGGGCCATCCTGCATCTCGCCGACACCCCGGGACGTACCGCTGCGATTCTCCGCAGCGACCTCGAGCGCGAACTCGCGTTCTCGCTGCTGCTCGCCGATGCACGCGACGAGCGCGACGAACTACTCACGTCGTCGCTGCGTCGGATGCGGGAACTCGACCCGCCCGCGCCCCGTGCCCTCGCCGCCGCACTCCTGGGCAACCGGTACACCCGCCTCGACCCACCCGGTCTCGCCGACCGACTCGCCGAGGTCGACGAAGTGCTCGCGATGCCCCGCCGCAGCGTCGGCCCCCAGACGCTGATCGCCGCCCACTGCTACCGCCACGAAGACCTCACGCGCACGGGCGACTTCGCGGCCGCGCGGCGAGCCCTCGACACCGCGACCGAGATCGCCGCTCGCTTCCCCGAGCCGTACTGGCGCTGGGTGATCACCACGTGGCGCTACCTCGACGCGTTGCATCGCGGCGATCTCGTCCGCGCCGAGGACCTGGCCCGGGCCGCGGCCGACACCCGCAGCAGCGTGCCCGAGGCCCAAGCGTGTCTCGCGGTGAACCTCGTCAACATCCGCCTCTACCAGGGACGGCCGGCCGAGATGATGCCGACGCTCGCGGGAGCGGTCCAGATGTACCCGGAGATCCCTGCGTACCGGGCGGTGCTGGCGTTCTGCACGGCGGAGGCCGGGGACCTCGACGGCGCACGGTCGCTGCTGCGCTCGTTCGACGAGGCCGAGTACGCCAATCTGCCCGTCGACACCAACCGCTTCCTCGCGCTCGCGCTCCTCGGGCACGTCGCCGCCGACGTCGGCGACGTGCGTGCCGGCAACGCGCTGCGCGAGCTCCTCGAGCCGTACCGCGATCAGTGGGTCCTGCTCGCCTGCTACGGCGGGGGTGGCGCATCGTGGGGACCGACCTCACACGTGCTCGGCCGCTTGGCCCGGCTCGCCGGCGACCACGACACCGCCGACGCCGACTTCGCTCGGGCCGCGGCGCACTCGCAACATGCGCCGCTCGCACTCGCCCGGATCGAGCGGGACCGCGCCCGACCGGCGGCCAGAACGACGACAGCCCGCCAGCGAGGCTGACGGGCTGTCGATGGTGGGCCGGGAAGGATTTGAACCTTCGAAGGCAATGCCGACGGGTTTACAGCCCGTTCCCTTTGGCCACTCGGGCACCGACCCAATCTGTTGTGAGTTCGACGTCGCCGCCGAACCGACCCGGAATCGTAGCGGCCCGAACACCGATTCCCGCAGCCGTTAGCCTGGGGTCATGCCCAGTTTCGATGTCGTCTCCGAAGTCGATCGCCAGGAAGTTCGCAATGCCGTCGACCAAGCCAGTCGCGAGATCGCGAACCGGTTCGACTTCAAGAACACCAACTCCTCGATCGAGCAGAACGAACTCGTGATCACGCTCGCGACGATCAGCGAAGACCGCCTCAATGCGCTCCGTACGGTGCTCGAGGAAAAGCTCGTCAAGCGCGGGGTCTCGCTGCGCGGCGTCGAATACGGCGACGTGCAGGAGGCCACCCACAACACCGTCCGTCAGGTCGTCACGGTCAAGGTGGGTATCTCCAGCGACAAGGCCAAGGAGATCAACAAGCTGATCAAGGCCGAGGGCCCCAAGGGTGTGCAGAGCCAAACGCAGGGCGAGACCGTTCGTGTGTCGAGCAAGAAGCGCGACCACCTCCAAGCGGTGATGTCGCTCCTGAAGAACGGCGACATCGGCATCCCGCTGCAGTTCAACAACTTCCGCGACTGAGCCGACGAGCCGGCGGCGCCGGGAGTGGCGGCGCCGGGAGTTCGTCGCCGATCAGTTCGTGAGCCGCTGCTGCTGTCGTGCGATCAACGACTCGACCACGCCGGTGTTGGGCAGCGTCGACCCCTCGACACCCGGGTCACACGCCTCGAGCTGCACGCGGGTCGGGTCGATCTGGCCGGCCACCGCGCCCGACGCTGCCGGGGCGTTGGCCGCCCAGGTGAGCAGCGACGCGAACACGCTGTTGCCGGCGAGTTCGTCGGCGGTCCCGAACACGGCGACGAAACACGTCGCTCCGTTGCGCCGCACCGTGCGATAGGAGTCGGCGGTCACCCGGTCGACCAACAGGTCGACCGTCGGCGCGGGCAGCCGGGCGCCCCACACGAGCGACCAGTCGTCGGTCCCCAGCGAACGTGGCGTGGTGAGCGCGACGTCGCCCGGCTGGATCAACGCCGCGGCGGCGCTCGTCGGGTCGTCGTCGAGCACCGTGGCGATGCTGTCGGGGTACGGTGCGCCGGCGGCAGACGTGGCAGGGTCGAGCCCGATCGCACCGAGGATCGAATCCCCGAGTGCATCGACAGCGGCGAACTCAT
>CAXAWD010000270.1:0-5630 GCA_963972325.1 uncultured Acidimicrobiaceae bacterium | reverse complement strand
GCCGCCCGCCACAACGAACGCGAGCTCACCGGCGACCCGACCGCCCACGCCGAGATCCTGGCGATGCGAGACGCGTCAGCGCAGATCGGCCACTGGCGGCTCGACGACTGCACCCTCGTCGTCACCCTCGAACCGTGTGCGATGTGCGCCGGCGCGATGGTCAACGGCCGCGTCGGCCATCTGGTCTACGGCGCCACCGACCCGAAGGCGGGCGCCGCGGGCAGCAAGTTCGACCTCGTCGACAGCGACGAACTCAACCACCGCATCCCGCGCACGACCGGTGTACTCGCCGATGAATGCGGCCAGTTGCTGGTCGACTTCTTCCGCGCCAAGCGCCGCTGACACCCGGCGGTCAGAGGCCGCACTCTCGCGCCACGAACGAACGGTACGAGGCCTGCAACCCCTCGGTGACCGGCCCGCGCCGGCCGTTCCCGACGGGCCGACCGTCGATCTCGATGAGCGGGCGAACACCCGAGTTGGTGCTCGTCATGAAGACCTCGTCGGCGCTCCGCAGCTCGTCCAGCGTCCAGACGCGCTCGTCGACCCGCACGCCGTCGGCACGCGCCAGTTCGAGCACGAGCGCCCGCGTGACCCCCGGCAAAATCCGGTGGTCGGTCGGTGCCGTCACGACCGCGCCGTCGATGACGCCGAACACGTTGGTGTGCGAACCCTCGGTGACCTCGCCGTCACGGTGCAGCACGACGTCTTGCACCCCGGCGTCGACGGCGGACTGCTGGGCGAGCACGTTCGGCAACAGCCCCGGTGTCTTGATGTCGACGCGACCCCACCGCAGGTCTTCGTGGGTGATCGCCCGCACACCGAAGGTCGCGGCGTCAGACACCGGTGCGCTCGCGCTCGCGCGGGCGAGCACCGTCGGCGTCGCGCTCGCCGGGAACGCGTGGGTGCGCGGAGCCACACCACGAGTGATGTGGACGTACACCGAGCTCGCCGGCGCGCCACCCAGGTCGTTACGGGCGATCAGCTCGTGATGGACCGGGACGAGCGTCGCGGCGTCGAACCGGATCCGGAGCTCGTCCAGGCCCTGCTGCAGCCGGGTCAGGTGCCGGTCGAGCGCCAGGAATCGACCACGGAAACAGGCCGTGACCTCGTAGCACGCGTCGGCCAGCAGGAAGCCCCGATCGTCGATCGACACGGTGGCGGTTTCCCCCGGGACGTACTCACCGTTCAGATAGATCGTCGACATGCGCGCTCCATCGCCACATCATGGCGCACCGGGCCCGCAGCTCCGCATCGAACGTCGAGGTTGCACGGCGCGAGACTCTCCCGATGAGCGACGACTGGGAGCACATCCGCTACGAGCAACCGGCCGACCGCGTGGCGCGCATCGTCCTCGCCCGTCCGCAGACCGCGAATGCGCAGGACTACCAGATGCTCAGCGAGCTGAACCAGGCGTTCGACCGCGCCGCCCGCGACGACGAGGTGCGGGTGATCATCCTCGCCGCCGACGGCAACCACTTCTCCTCGGGTCACGACCTGCGGGCCGGCACCGACATGAGCGACATCGACCCGATCGGCACATGGTGCTGCTTCGATAGCGACGGCGCCGAGGGCTACATGGCCACCGAGGCCGAGATGTACGTCGGGCTGTGCTGGCGGTGGCGCAACATCCCCAAGCCCACGATCGCCCAGGTGCAGGGCAAGGTGATCGCCGGCGGGCTGATGCTCGTGTGGCCGATGGACCTCGTGGTGTGCAGCGACGACGCCACGTTCTCCGACCCGGTCGTCGCGTTCGGCGTGAACGGCCACGAGTACTTCACGCACCCCTACGAGGCCGGCGCCCGGCTCGCGAAGGAGATGCTGTTCACCGGCCGGGCGATCACGGCTACCGAGGCGTATCAGCACGGCATGGTCAACAAGGTGGTCGCCCGCGACGACCTCGAGACCGAGACGCTGGCGATGGCCGAGCACATCGCCAAACGACCGATGATCGGCCTCACGCTGTCGAAGCAGAGCGTCAACAACAGCCTCGACGCGATGGGGATGTACACGTCGATCCAGTCGGCTTTCGGCCTGCACCACGTCGGCCACAACCACAACCTGCGGCTCCACGACAGCCTCGTCGACCCCGCCGGCCTCCAGGTCATCCGCGACGAGGCCTGACCACCCGATCGGCGTCCGCTCGGGCGTCGATCCCGTGCAGTCGGACCGACCCGTGATCGCGAGTTGTGCCAGGCACAACTCGCGATGTTTTTCGGCTGCCGGCCCCAGCGCGACGACCGAATCCCGCTCGCGGTCGTCAGCGGCGATTCGTACCGTCGAGTCCATGCACCTGGAACTGACCGGCATCGACCACACCGAACTCGCACGCACCCTCGCAGCCGGTGTCGACCACGGCGGCAACCCGATCGAACCGTTCGTCGACACCGACGGCGGATGGCCGTTGCGATGCTGCCTCAGCGACTCGGCGCCGGGCGACCGGATCGCGATCATCGCCTGGTCGCCGATGCCGTGGCGCGGCGCGTACGCCGAGACCGGCCCGATCGTCGTGCATGCGGATGCCTGCGTCGACCCCGGCCCGCTCGATCGGCTCCCGACGGCGCTCGACCGGCGGGCGATGACGCTGCGCCCGTACGGCGCCGACCGGAGGATCGCCTACCACCGGGTGACTCACCTCGCCGAGGGCGGCTCGGTCACGCAAGCGCTCGCCGAGGTCCTCGAACACGACGACGTCGACTTCGTGCACGGCCGCAACCCGACCGGCGGCTGCTACGCGTTCACCGCGACGCTCGGCTGAGCGCGTCGGTCGCAGCGGGCCCGACGCACCACGGTCCGGGATCGGCAAGACTGCGTCGATGGAGCGCCCCGTCACCGCCGACGACCTGCGGATCGTGCCGGCCAACGAGGCCTCGTGGGACGACCTGCAGATGATCTTCGGCGACGCCGACTACCCGCACCACTGCCAGTGCCAGCGGTTCAAGGTGACCGGGTGGCTCTGGCGCGACACCGAACTCGACGAGCGGTTCGCGATGCAGCGCGAGGCCACCGACTGCGGGCACCCCGACGCCGACCAGACCAGCGGACTGGTTGCCTACCTCGACGACGAGCCGGTCGGTTGGGTCGCCGTCGAGCCCCGGGTCGCGTACCCCAAGCTGCGCACCAGCCGCGTGCCGTGGACCGGCCGCGACGAGGACAAGGGCGACCCCGACGTCTGGGCGATCACGTGCTTCTGCGTGCGCAAGGGCTTCCGAGGGCGCGGCATCACCTACCCGCTCGCACGGGCCGCCGCCGACCACGCGCTCGAACGCGGCGCCACCGCCGTGGAGGGCTATCCGATCGTCACCGAACCCGGCGTCGAGATCACGTGGGGCGAGACCCACGTCGGCGCGGTGTGCGTGTTCGAGTCGACGGGCTTCACAGAGGTGAGCGCGCCGACGAAACGACGGCGGGTGTTCCGGATCGACTCTTGAATCACACGTCGGCGGCGTCGCCGAACGAGCGCCGCACCGTCCGCAATGCCGCGGCGGCGCCATCGAGGTCGTCGATGTCGAGCGGCAGCGTGGCGAACACCTCGGCGTTCAAGAGGGTGGTGCATCGCTCGACGAGCTCACGGCCCGCCGGTGTGATCTCGGCGAGCACGCTGCGCCCGTCGGCGGGGTTCTGCCGCCGCTCGACGAGCCCCGCCTGCTCGAGCCGGTGCACCGCGTTGGTCACGCTCGCGGGATGGACCTGGAGCCGCTCGCCGACCTTGCCGACGGGGAGCACTCCGTGGCGCGTGAACGCCAACAGCCGGAGGACTTCGAACCGGGCGAACGTGAGGTCGTGCGGCCGCAGCAATCCTTCGATCCGGCCGATCAGCAGCTGCTGCACCCGCATGATCGACGTCACCAGCGCCATGCCATCGGCCGCATCCGCCCAACCGGCACGAACCCAGTTCTCGTGTGCGAGATCGATCGGGTCCTGACGGGTCGGACGGTCGGGCGATCGCGGCACGACATGGACATTACTTGGACATCAAAGTAATCTGGCAACCATGTCGACCGAACCACGAACCAACCGTGAGATCTGGGAGGAGTCGTTCGGCGCGTCACGCCTGCGCGACGCCGACTTCGAGACGATGTCGGGCATCCCCCTCGAGCCGGTCTACGGCCCCGACGACGGCGAGTTCCCCGGCCAGTACCCGTACACCCGCGGGCCGTACAGTTCGATGTACCGCTCGAAGCTGTGGACGATGCGGATGTTCGCCGGCTTCGGCACCGCCGACGACACCAACTGGCGGTTCAAGGAGATCATCAAGGCCGGCGGCGACGGCCTCTCCACCGCGTTCGACATGCCGACACTGCTCGGCATCGACTCCGACGACCCGATGGCGCTCGGCGAGGTCGGGCGCTGCGGCGTGGCGATCGACACGGTCGCCGACATGGCCGACCTCTACCGCGACATCGACCTCGGCGAGATCACCACGTCGATGACGATCAACTCACCGGCCGCCGTGATCTTCGCGATGTTCGTCGCCCAGGCCGAACAGGCCGGCATCCCGAGGGCCAGGCTCGGCGGCACGCTCCAGAACGACATCCTGAAGGAGTACCAGGCGCAGAAAGAGTTCGTCTTCCCGCCCCGCCAGTCGATGCGGCTCGTGCGCGACACGATCGACTTCACCGCCGCCGAGATGCCGCGCTGGCACTCGATCTCGATCTCCGGCTACCACATCCGCGAGGCCGGCTCCACCGCCGCCGAGGAGCTCGCGTTCACCCTCGCCAACGGGTTCGCCTACGTCGAACTCGCGATGCAGGCCGGCCTCCCCGTCGACGCGTTCGCGCCGCGGCTCAGCTTCTTCTTCAACGCCCACATCGACTTCTTCGAAGAGATCGCGAAATACCGCGCCGCCCGCCGCATCTGGGCGCGCTGGATGAAAGAGCGCTACGGCGCCGAGAGCGAACGGTCGATGCAACTGCGATTCCACTGCCAGACCGCCGGCGTGTCGCTCACCGCACAGCAGCCCGAGGTCAACATCGTGCGCACCGCGATCGAGGCGATGGCCGGCGTGCTCGGCGGCGCCCAGTCGCTGCACACCAACTCGATGGACGAAGCGCTCGCGCTGCCCACCGAGAAGGCCGCCCGCATCGCACTCCGCACCCAGCAGGTGATCGCCAACGAGACCAACGTCGCCCACGTCGCCGACCCGCTCGGCGGGTCGCACTTCGTCGAAGCGCTCACCGACGAGATGGAACGCCAGGCCGAGGAACTGTTCTCCCACCTCGACGAGATCGGCGACGGGTCGATGCTCGAAGGGGCGATCAAAGGCATCGAGGAGAACTGGTTCCAGGGTCGCATCGCCGACTCGGCGTACGAACTCGAACGCAAACTCAACGACGGACGCCGCATCACCGTCGGGGTCAACGCGTTCACCGACGGCAACGACGAGGACCAGATCGACCTGCTGCGGATCACCACCGAAGACGAGTCACGCCAGCGCAAACGTCTCGACCAGGTCCGCCAGGATCGCGACCAGGTGGCCGTCGACGCCGCGCTCGCCCGGGTACGCGCCGACGCCGCCGACCCCGAGGTCAACCTGATGCCCGCCCTGATCGACGCGGTGAAGGTCTACGCGACACTCGGTGAGATCATGGGCACCATGGAATCCGAGTTCGGCCGCCACGTCGAAGTCCCGG
>CAXAWD010000269.1:0-5655 GCA_963972325.1 uncultured Acidimicrobiaceae bacterium | reverse complement strand
TGCGGCAACTGTCACCGAGGCAGGCCGAAGTGCTCGCGCTGTTCTACGTCGAAGCCCTACCGATGAGCGCCGACGCCGAGATCCTCGGGCTCGGCTCCGAAACCGTGAAGACGCACCTCAAGCGCGGACGCGCGGCGTTGGCCGCGAAGCTCGACGAGATGGGTCACGTTCGTTGAACATCGAGCACCGACTCCAGCACGCGGCCCGCGAACTGCGCGAGGTGCCGATCGCGGTGCCGCCACTCGAGCAGCCCGCCCCGGCATCGCGTCCTTGGGCGCGGGTGCCGGCGCTCGCGACCCCCATGCTCGTCCCCCTGCTGTTCGTCGCCGGCGCGCTGTTCGCCGTCGGCGCGATCCGCGCCGACACCGCCCGGCCCATCCGGAGCGACATTCCGGCCGTGGCCCAGCCGCCCGCTCCGGCGCCCCGTGACGTACCGGCACCGGTGGTCGACGATGCGGACGTCACGGTCGACGAACCCGACGACGACGTGCCATCGGTGCTCGACGAACTCCGGATGATCGCCGAGTTGAACTCCATGCGCGAGGCGCCGGCATCGACATCGGCACCCTCGACTCCGCCGCCGAGCGTCCCCCCCCGCCCCCCCGGCGGGGGCCCCGCCCCGCCACCGGCGTCGGACCGATCTGACCTCGTCGGCGCCGACGATCGCCTTCGCGGTCCTGTCCCCCGCGCAGCGGCGACGTTGCGTGTTCCTCCCGACATCGAACACAGGGGGAAACGGATGCAACGGATCGACTCGACCCGCCGGCGCGCGGCGCGCGGCGCCGCTGCGCTGGCGGTCTTCGCACTGCTGACCGGAGCGTGTGGCGGTGACGACGACACCTCGTCCGGCACCACTGGCGACGCCGATGCGAGCGCCGGCGACTCGGCGGCCGAACCGGCCGCTGACGGTACGACCAGTGGCGGCACGACCGATACCGATCCGGACGACGCAGCCCCCGACGAGGGAACGAGCGGCGGCGACGTCGTGTTCGCCGCCGAACAGTGGCCGGACTGCCTCAATCCGATCACGTCCTGCGCGAACGCGTCGTGGCTCGTGTGGTCGGTGTCCGCCCACATCCTGCCCCGACTCATGGAACTCGACGTCGACGGCAACTATCAGGCGTCTCCGGTCATCGAAGAGGTGCCGAGCCTCGAGAACGGGCTGATCACCACCGACCCGTTCACCGTGACCTACCACATCCGTGACGACGCGGTCTGGGACGACGGCACACCGATCACGTCCGACGACGTGCGCTTCACGTGGCGGGCGATCCTCGACACCACGGGCACGCTCAGCACGTCGGGTGTCGACCTGATCACCGACGTCGACGCATCCGACCCCAAGATCGCCGTGCTGACGTTCAGCGAGGCGTACGCCCCGTGGGCCGACCTGTTCGGCGGCGGCACCGGTTTCCTGCTCAAGTCCGACGAGTTCGGTGACGAGACCGACCTCGCCGACGAGATGCTCGACTCGATCTCGTGGTCGGGCGGGCCGTGGCTGCTCCGCTCGTGGGGCACCGAGGAAGCCGTGCTCGTCCGCAACGACGCCTACTGGGACGCCGAGCGTGTGCCGCTGATCGACCAGGTCACGTTCGTCCCTCGCGAGGACACCGACACCGAGATCATCTCGCTCCAGACCGGCGAGGTCGCGGCGATCTTCCCGCAGCCCTCACCCGGCGTGAACGAACGACTCGAACAGGACGGCATCGACGTCGTCGTCGACGGCGGCGTCGTGTTCGAAGGGCTGTGGCCCAACCAGCGGTCGCCGCAATCACCGATCCTCGCCGAACTCGCGGTGCGCGAAGCGCTCGCCTACGCGATCGACCGGCAGGAGATCTTCGACACGGTGATGAAGCCGATCTACCCGAACGGCGAGGTGCTGCAGTGTGCCGGTTGGGTGCCGACGGTCGGCGACTGGTGCGGCGACGACTTCGCCGACATCACGCAGGACTTCGACAAGGCCGCGCAGATCCTCACCGACGCCGGCTGGGCCCGCAACGGCGACGGCGTGTGGGAGCAGGACGGCACGCCGCTCGTGATCGAGTGGAACACGGTCGCCGGCAACTCGCGTCGTGAGGACGTGCAGGCACTGGTGCAGGAGCAGGTGTCCGACTTCGGCATCCGCTTCGAGATCAACAACCTCGACGCCGCCGAACTCTTCCAGAACCGACTGCCGACCCTCGACTTCGGCATGGGACTGTACGCCCAGGTCGCGAGCCCGGACCCGTCGGTGACCACGCTGTACGACGCGGATCAGATCCCGACGGCGGACAACGGGTTCTCCGGGCAGAACAGCATCGCGTGGGACAACGCGACCGTGACCGACCTCACCCGCCGGGCGGATCGGGCGCTCGATCCGGCTGAGCGGCTCGACCTGATCCGCCAGATCGGCGCGGCGGCCCGGGCCGACATGGCGTGGATCCCGCTCTACCAACTGCCCAATCTCACCGCCTGGAGGTCCGACCAGCTCGGCGGACCGATCGGCGACTGGACCGCCAGCTCCTATGGGGGATTCTCGAACATGTACGACTGGTACCTGATCGAGTGAGGCGGCGTGGCACGGCGTACGTGATCACCGATCGATGGGGATTGAGTCGATGATCGCGTACGCCGTCCGTCGGCTGTTGTTCTCGATCCCGGTGTTGTTCGTACTGA
Organism: uncultured Acidimicrobiaceae bacterium; assembly: GCA_963972325.1. Lineage (GTDB taxonomy): Bacteria > Actinomycetota > Acidimicrobiia > Acidimicrobiales > Ilumatobacteraceae > Ilumatobacter. The sequence continues at coordinate 3,000 of CAXAWD010000269.1, read as the reverse complement.
GCGTCGTCTCGTTCGTGGCGACGCGGTCGGTGTCGAGCCCCGAGGCCGGGATCCGCAGCAACCCGCGGGTGACGGCCGACGACATCCAGCGCTACCGGGAACAGCTCGGCCTGGACGACTCGGCCACCGTGCAATACCTCCGCTGGCTCGGCAACATCGTGCGCGGTGATCTCGGTACCTCGCTCGTCTCCAATCGTGAGGTGTGGCCGATCCTCGGTCGTGCACTGTGGAACACCGCCGTGCTCGGCATCACCGCGATCCTCTTCAGCTTCGCGATCGGCGTCGCCATCGGCACCATCTCGGCCGTCCGGCGCGGGTCGGCGTTCGACTACGGCACGACGGGGCTCGCCTTCTTCGGCCTGTCGATGCCGAACTTCTGGTTCGCGATCATGCTCCAGCTGTTCTTCGGTGTGTACCTCGTCGACTGGCTGGCGCTCGACGGCCCGATCTTCTTCACCGCCGGCGCCCGGTCGCCGGGCACCACCGGGTTCGACCTGATCGATCGGCTGCGGCATCTGGTACTGCCGGCGCTCGTGCTCGCCGTGCAGCTGATCGCGGTCTACAGCCGGTACATGCGGGCGTCGCTGATCGAGGTGATGGGCACCGACTACATCCGGACCGCGAAGGCGTCGGGTGCAACCGAACGGCACGTCGTGACTCATCACGCGATGCGGAACGCGATGATCCCCGTCACGACCCAGCTCGCCGGCGACATCGGCGCGATCTTCGGTGGGCTCGTCATCACCGAGACGGTGTTCCAGTGGCCGGGGATGGGGCCGCTCTTCCTCGACGCGATGCAGAACGGCGACTACCAGGTGATCCTGCCGTGGCTGATGATCACGGCGTTCGCGGTCGTCCTGTTCAACCTGGTCGCCGATCTGCTGTACGGCGTCCTCGACCCGCGGATCCGGTATGCCTGACGTGGTCGAGCCGGCCCCGACCGATGCGCGTTCGGGCGTCGACGGATTCACCCGGCCGCCGGAACGGCAGGCCACGCTGGCGTGGCGACGATTCCGGCGGCACCGTCTCGCCGTGGTGTCCGGTGTCGTCCTCGCGGTCTTCGTCGTCGCGTGCGCGTCGGCACCGCTGCTGGCACCCCACGGCTACACCGACCAAGACCTCTCGTCGACGTTCGCGTCACCGAACCGGGACTACTGGCTGGGCACCGACTCGCTGGGCCGCGACCAACTGTCGCGCCTGCTGTACGGCGGCCGCGTGTCGTTGGCCGTCGGGTTCGGGGTGGCGGTGGTCGGCGGCATGTTCGGCACGCTCGTCGGCGCCGTCGCCGGGTACGTGGGCGGCTGGGTCGACAACGCCCTCATGAGGGCCACCGATTTCATGCTGGCGTTGCCGGCCCTGATCTTCCTGATCGTCGCCGCCCGCATGTTCGGCGACTCGATCCTCACGGTGGTGCTGCTGGTGGCCGCGGTCACCTGGATGCCGCTCGCCCGAATCGTGCGTGGCGTGACCCTCTCGCTGCGCGATCGGGAGTTCGTCACCGCCGCCAGGGCGAACGGAGCCGGGCCGGGCCGCATCATCACCCGCCACATCCTGCCGAGCACGGTGGGCCCGGTCGTCGTCAACCTCACGCTCACGATGGCGGCGGCGATCCTGCTGGAGTCGGCACTGTCGTTCCTCGGGCTCGGCATCCAGCCCCCGACGCCGACATGGGGCAACATGTTGGCCGGTTCCAAGGGGTACGTACAGACCGCTCCGTGGCTGGTCTGGTTCCCCGGCCTGATGATCCTGATCACCGTGCTGTGTGTGAACTTCGTCGGTGACGGGCTGCGTGACGCCCTCGATCCGGCCGACCAACGCCACCGCTGACCGAGCGACGATTCGCCGCGGCGTGTCCCCCGCGGCCGGCGGCTGCGGCGTGTACACACCGTGTGTGAGGACCCGCCACCGCCGCGCAAACCACCGAAACTCCCGCAGATCCGGATGTTCCGGCGCTGGTCGAGCGAGCCGTATCTGATGCTGCCGGACGAGTACACCGACCCGGTTCCGCCCACGCACGGCGACGACCACCGCTCCTGAGCGACGCTGCCGACGATGCGTCAGCCCATCACGGTGCCCGACGTCACGGCTGGGTCACGTCGTCGCGAGAACGACCCGAGGTCGATCGTGCGTCCGGTGCGTCGACCGGTGTACTGCACCGGGTCGGCGTCGTGGTCGTGACCGGCCATCGTGGCGTCGATGATCTCCCGCATGAACCGACCGGCGATCGGCGCGTTCTTGAACTGGTTGCCGCTCGTACCGCACGCCATGAAGTAGCCGTGGAGTGACGAACGGTCGTAGATCGGCACCCAGTCGTCGGACGCGTCGTACATCGACGCGACGCCGGTGGGTCGACTCGGCACCCCGAATCCGGGAACACGCCGGGCGAGCCGCATCGTGTAGGTCTCGAACACCTCGACGGTCGGATGGTCGGAGTTGGTGTCCGGATCGTCGACCCAGTGCAGTTCGTCGCAGTCGGGCTCGGTGCCGCCGAGCAACAGGGTGCCACCCGGTTGCGGCCGGAAGTACTGTCCCACGTCGAGGTCCGCGACCAGCGGCGCCCCGTCCTCGAGACGGGCACCGATCGGACCGGGCACGGCGAACACCTCCTGACGGAGCGCTCGGTGGCCGATCCTCATGTCGCCGGTGACCCCGGCGAGGCGGTTGATCGCGCTCGAGTGGGGTCCGGCGACGTTGACGACGATCGGCGCCGAGATCGACGACCCGTCGGCGAGCGTGACACCGGTGACGGCGTCGGTGGACCGGTCGACCGACACGACCTGCGCTCCGAACCTGAACGCCGCGCCGTGCTGCCCGGCCGCGTACGCCAGGTTCCTCGCGGCCAGCATCGGATCGTCGATGAAGCCGGCATCAGGGCTCAGGACGGCCCCGAGCCGACCGTCCGGGCCGTCGGCGAACGCGGGGTCGTCGATCCGCTTCGGCGGGTGGTACCGCCCGGTGTCGAGCCACGGGAACCGGGCGGCGAGTTCGTCGGCGTCGAGC
>CAXAWD010000268.1:0-5680 GCA_963972325.1 uncultured Acidimicrobiaceae bacterium | reverse complement strand
GAGTTCGCCGTCGATCTCGAGGTCGACCTGCTCGTTGTAGAAGCACACGAGCCCGGCGATCGCCTCCGACTCGGGCAGCGGCGTGGTGTAGCCCCAGGCGATGTCGTCGTGGGTCGTGTCGCCGACGGTCACGCTCCAGTAGCCCGCCCACCCCTTGTACGGGCACGCGCTCGATGTGTCGGTCGGCGTCAACAGATCCATACGAACGTCCAGCTTGGGGAGGTAGTACCGGGGCGGCAGGCCGGTCTCGTACAGGATCGTCGGACGGACCGAATCGGCGACCACCTCCCCGTCGATCAGCACCCGCACGTGGCGACTAGACGGCAACGCGTCGACACGAACCTCGGGGCTGCGCGGATGCACGAACACCTCGGTGTTCTCCTCGAACCACGAATCCATCGCGGTCCACCCGAATCGCACCAGGTCACGGAGTTCCTCGACCGGCGAGTCGAGATGACGCCAGGCCGCGTCGGCGATCGTGCGCTCCCCCACCACCAGGTCGTAGCGGGTGCCCTCACCGCGGCTCGGCGAACGCACCGTGCCGCCGTTCGGCACGAGCTCACCGGCGACGGCGTCGAGCGGGAAGTACCACGCCGGGTAGTACGGGATCTCCCACACGTACCGCACGTCACGGCTGTCGACCACGGTCTGACCGTCGACCACACCTCGGATCCACTTCGGGTTCGGCTCGACACGGACACGGGGGCGCTGGGCAGCCATGCCAGGGACAACACGGATCGAGCACCGTCGATTCCACAGCACGCGGCAAGATGGGGCGATGACGACCGACACCGACCTGCTCCGACACGCCGGCGACCTGGCGATCGACTACACGGCGCAGGTCGACGAGCGCGCGGCTGCGGCGACCCCCGAGGCGATCGCCGCGCTCGCCGCATTCGACGAGCCCCTCCCCGACGACGGTGCCGACGCCACCGAGACGATCGACCTGCTCGCGGAGATCGGCGGGGCGGCCACCGTGGCGTCCACCGGCCCCGACTACTACGGCTTCGTCACCGGGGCCACGTACCCGGCAGCGCTCGGCGCTTCGTTCATCGCCGACGCCTGGGACCAGAATGCCGCCCTCCCGGCGATGTCGCCGATCGCCACCACGTTGCACGACGTGACCCGCGGCTGGCTCGTCGACCTGCTCGGCCTGCCGACCCACACCGACGTCACCTTCGTCACCGGCGCCACGGTCGCCAACGCGAGCTGCATCGCCGCGGCCCGCGACGAACTGCTCGAACGGGCCGGTTGGAACACCCAACGCGACGGCCTGTTCGGCGCACCCGAAATCACCGTGATCATCGGCGAGCAGGCCCACAGCACACTCCGCAAGTCGCTCGGCCTCGTCGGGCTCGGCCGCGAACGGGTGATCGTCGTCCCCGCCGACGACCAGGGCCGGATGATCGCCGATCACCTTCCGGACCCCGCCACGCTGACCGGCCCCGTGCTCGTGTGCGCCCAGGCCGGCGAGGTCAACACCGGCGCCTTCGACCCGTTCGACGCCATCGCCGACTGGCTCGCACCGATCGACAACGCCTGGCTCCACGTCGACGGCGCGTTCGGGCTGTGGGCCCTCGCCGACCCCACACGAACCGAACTCGTCGCCGGCCTCACACGCGCCGACTCGTGGGCGACCGACGGCCACAAGTGGCTCAACGTCACCTACGACTGCGGGATCGTGTTCGTCGCCCGCGGGGGCGCACTCGTACGCACCTTCACGTCGGCCGCCGGCTACCTGCCCGCCGAAGCCGGGTTCGCCCCGGTCCACCACACGCCCCAGTCGTCGCAGCGCGCCCGCCAGATCGAGGTGTGGGCGGTGCTGCGAACGCTCGGCCGTGCCGGCGTCGCCGAACTGGTGCAACGGCACTCGTCGTGTGCGGTCGCGATCGCCGACCGGCTGCGCACGGCCGGCCTCGACATCCTCAACGACGTGGTGCTCAACCAGGTGCTCGCCCGCCACCGCGACGGGGCGACCACCGAGCGACTGGTCGCCGCGATCCAGGCCGACGGACGCATCTGGTGCGGCCCCACCGTGTGGCACGGCGAGACCGCCCTGCGGATCAGCGTGTCGTCGTGGAAGACCACCATCGCCGACGCCGAACGCGCCGCCGACGTCATCATCGAGATCGCCGCCGGCCTCTGACCGGCGCACCTCCCCACGCCACCCGCTCGCGCTTCGCGCGAGGATGCCCGCATGGGTGAAGCAGTTCGAGTGGAAACACACGGCCACGTCCGCCGCCTGACGCTGTGCCGCGCCGAGCGGTACAACACGATCACGCCGCAGCTCCGCGACGAACTCGGCGCCACAATCGACGCGGCCGAGCGCGACCCGGCCGTGAGCGTGATCCTGCTCGACGCGGAGGGCCCGGCGTTCTGCGCCGGCTACGACCTCGACTGGGGCACCGGCGCCCAGGCCGACGAGGAGACCGGCGACGCTCCCGTCTGGGACTCGGTTCGCGACCAGCACCTCATCCGCTCGTTCGCCGACACCTGGGCGAGGCTGCACGACTGCTCCAAGCCGACCGTCGCTGCCGTGCAGGGCTGGTGCATCGCCGGCGGCACGAACATCGTGTTCAACGCCCACCTCATCGTCGCCGCCGAGTCGGCCCGGTTCGGCTACCCGCCGTCCCGTGTGTGGGGCGTGCCGGAGGCCCCGTGGAACTGGGTTGCCCGGATGGGGCTCCAGAACGCCAGGCGCTACATGCTCACCGGAGACGAGTTCACCGCCGCGCAGGCGCTCGAGATGGGCGCCGTGCTCGACGTCGTCCCCGACGACGCGCTCCACGACCATGCGATGGCGCTCGCCGAACGCATCGCGCAGGTGCCCGTCAACCAGTTGGAGATGATCACCTGGTCGCTCAACGCCGTCGCCGACGAAATGTACGACCCGACGTCGTCCCGACGGCTCGGCACGTTGTTCGACGGCGTCGCCCGCCACACCCAGGAAGGCCTCGACTTCGTCACCCGATCGGGCGAGGTCGGCATCCGCGAAGCGGTGCGAGAACGCGACCGCCCGTTCGGCGACTACGGGGAACGCTCGTCGTGACCGGACGACTCGACGGGAAGGTCTGCATCGTCGTCGGCGCCGGCCAGCAGGCGGGTCCGACGATCGGTAACGGGCGCGCCACCTCGATCAGGTTCGCGCAGGAGGGCGCCCGCCTGCTGCTGGTCGATCGCGACGCCGAAGCGGTCGCCCAGACCGCCGACGACATCGGTTCCGCCGACCCGTCGGCCGAGGTCGCCACGGTCACCGTCGACATCACCGCCGACCACGCACCGGCGACGATCATCCGGGCTGCGCTCGACGCCTACGGGCGGATCGACGTGCTCCACAACAACGTCGGCGTCGGCGCCAGCGACGCGCCACCCCACCGACTCACCGACGAGGTGTTCGATCGCATCATCGACGTCAACCTGCGGGCGCTCTGGCGAACATGTCGTGAGGTCATTCCGCAGCTGCGCGAGCAGCAGGTCGGCGTGATCACGAACGTCTCGTCGATCGCATCGATCGCCGGCAACCACATCGCCGCCTACCGGATGTCCAAAGCGGGCGTCGACGCCCTCACCAAGAATCTGGCCGTCACCAACGCCAAGTACGGGATTCGCGTCAATGCGATCCTGCCCGGGCTGATCGACACACCGCTCGGCGTCGACTCGGCGGCCGCGGCGATGGGGGTCGAGCGCGACGTCCTCGCCGCCCGGCGCGCCGAAGCCGTCCCGATGGGTCATCAGGGCACCGCGTGGGACGTCGCCAACGCGGCGCTCTTCCTCGCATCCGACGAGGCGGCCTTCATCAGCGGCGTGTGCCTGCCGGTCGACGGCGCCCAGTCGGCACGCGTCGGCTGACACGCACCAGAGCGAACGCCGTCAGCCGCGCAGCCGTTCGGCGAGCACCGCGTCGAGCAACTCGGGTGTCGCCGCCACGATCGGCGCGCGGCGGGCCTCGTGGTCGAGCACACACAGGTCACGACCGAGCACCTCCTGCGCCACTCCCCCGGCCTCTTCGAGGATCAGCACCGACGCCAGGTAGTCCCACACCCCGTGGCCGCCGTCGTTCATGTCGCACCACGCGTCGGTCACCCCGCACGCCACCGCACAGATGTCGGGCGCCGACGCACCGAGCGCCCGGAACTGAGCCCACCCGTAGTGGTGCGTCGGCAGACCCGACATGCCGAGGATCGAGGCCGAGAGCTCGGTGGCGCCCGAGGGAGCGATCGACACGCCGTCGCGCTCGGCGCGGCCACCGCCGCGCACCGCCGAGAACCGTTCACCGGTCGCGTGGTTGACCACCAGGGCAGCCGCGGGGCCGTCGTCGTCGACCAGGCACAGCGCCGATCCGTACCAGGGGATCCGTCGTGACGCGTTCGTCGAACCGTCCAACGGATCGACGACCACGATCGGCGCCGAATCGGACCCGGGCGGCCCGGTGACACCACTCTCCTCCGACAACACCCGGTACCCGGCGCGGTACAACGCATCCAGACACACGGCATCGGCGTCGAGGTCGACGGCGTACTGACCGTCGCGGAGACCGGACGCACCCCAGTCGGTGTTCGCCCGCAACACGGCCGCCACCTCGTCGGCGGCGGAGTGGAACGTCTCGACGGCTCGGGGCAGCTTGGGATCGATCACGCCGTCCGACGGTAGTGTCCAGGGCGTGGCAGTCATCGACGTAGCGGGTTTCGTCGCCGATCTGAAGAGTCAGGCCATCGATCACGGGTTCCACGTGCACGACGAACGTCACTTCGTCGAGACGTACTCGTTGCGTCAGCTGTGGGAAGTCGACCTCCACCCCGAGGAGGCGTGCGCCGGCCCGATCGACCTCCACCTGTCGCTCGACGTCGACCCGCGGGCCCTGCTCGGGTTCGAGGACGAGGTCATGAAGATGGAAGACCTCGACGACGATCCGCCACCCGGGTTCACGTTCCCGCTGCTGTTCACCTGGACCCTGCCGCCGCTCACGAATCCACCCGATCTGCTCGTGCTCGCCACCGATGTTGCCGGTGTCGGCGGCCCCGACCTGCCGGTCGAAGTGTCTGCGATCGACTCGTTCGCGAGCGTCACCGACGCCGCCGAACGCAGCCTCTCGCTCGTCGCCCGCATCCCGGTCGATCTCGCCGACGTCTACATGAACAACGACGGATCCGTCACGCAGGCGCTCGAACGGTGCAAACATGTCAGCCTGTACCTGCTCGAGCGCGCCGACGCCTGGCTCGGCGACGACTTCTGAGCGCAACTCCCACACACAAACGACCGCACGATCACGACGCCACTACGGAGGGACGAGATGGAACTCGAAGAACGAGACGGCCTCACGGTGGCCGAGCTGATCGACATGCTGAGCCACCACCCCGGCGACGCGGTGGTGGAGATGTCGATCATCGCACCGATCCGAGACGGCGACGACGACATCACCGTCGATCGGTACAACGTCGACGGGGTCATGCCGTGGCGCGACGAAGAGGGTGACGGCGACGTCGTGTGGCTGGTCGGCGGCGAAGACGCCGACGTCGACGTCTTCATCGACGCCATCGAACAACCTTCCGACTGAACCGCGGCGCCGTTGCGGCGCGGAACTCGGCCTGCCGCCGAAACCATCTCGTTGTCGTCAACCGGGTCGAATCCACACGACCCAGTTACCATTGTCACATTGCGCAGTGGTCTTGAGGGCTTCGGG
>CAXAWD010000267.1:0-5712 GCA_963972325.1 uncultured Acidimicrobiaceae bacterium | reverse complement strand
AGGCCCGCTCCTCGAGCAAGCCAGATGAGATGTCACCGATTCATGCAGCAGACCCCGATGATGGGTTGCCACGGTGCGCCCAGAACGTCGCGAACAACGAACTCTCATGTTCATTGACCAGCTCCCTCAGGGCAGGGTCCCAATCGCCCGACCAGCCGCAAACAACGAGTCCATGTTCGTCCAGCAAGCGACCGACGTACTCGCGTAGATCGTCGTCGTACACAGCGAGCTCGGCCAACGTATTCCTCAAGTCTGGCGAGGCGCGATCTCCATGCACTTTGACGACGACGCTGCGCACAGCATGGAGTGGAGGGGAAGCCTTGGCGTCGCGCCCCGAGGAAACCACGAGCGGGTCGATCCCGATCTCCTGCAACGCCCGTTCCATGAGGCGGTCGAAGTTCGTGGTGATGACCACCTTGACGTAACCACTCCGGATGAGCGACGCAATGGCGCGATGTGCCTTCGTCGGTTGCTTCAGCCCCTCCTCGGCATCAGTCTCCGACGTCTCAAAGTACGTGTCGAGAAGCGCCTGACGGTCACCGGGTGCTGGCGCCAATGACTCGAGTAATCCTGAGTAGTCGACATCGTCACCATGCTTTGCGAGATACCAGTCGGCAGGGTCATCACCCGGCTCTTCGCCCTCGAGCGCGGCGAGGCGACGAACGAGATCAATGGCAATCTCCCAGCCAGTCATGACGCCGGACGCTCGGGATACTCCTGATCCGAGCAGTAGGGCATACGCGCCCGGGCGCCCGTGGATGCTTGATGCGAGGGCGGTCACAGGGTCAGGACTCACCACTTCAGTCTGCCTCGCAGATCTCAACGAGTTGTGGACAATCACCTACCGGGTCGGGCAACGCCTTCGAATTTCTGCTGACAAATCGCGGACAAATGGGTCTTCGGGGCCCGATCACCACTCCCGAAAAAGCCAATGACCAGGGCTTTTGCCCTGGTCATTTGGTGTCGGAGGGGGGACTTGAACCCCCACGCCCATTAGTAGGGCACTAGCACCTCAAGCTAGCGCGTCTGCCATTCCGCCACTCCGACGTGACTGTGTTGCGTGAGCCGCCAGGCTATCGGCTGTCAGACCCGGACGAACAGGAAACTGAGAGCAACCACGGTGAAAATCCACACCAGCGCGAACACGAACGTGATGCGGTTCAGGTTGCGCTCGGCCGCAGTCGACCCGAGGGCCGCGCCGCTGCCACCGCCGAACATGTCCGACAGGCCGCCGCCACGCCCGCTGTGCAGCAGGATGCCGGCGATCAAGGAGAACATGGAGATCACATTGATCACCAACACGATGTAGAGCATGACGTCACGCACGGTTGGGCATGCTATCTGCTCCTGGCCGAGTCCGGCTTCCAGCGATCCTTGCGATACAGCCAGGTCGGGCTGCGGCCGTCGGGTGGGCGCAGCTCGTCGTTGAGGCCCAGGGCGTCGGCCCACTCCCCCAGCACCCGCCGCAGATCGTCGAACTCGATCGCGCTCTCCATCGTGTCGACGAGCACGTAGTTACGGCCCTTGATGTCGGCGATCAGACCACCGCCACGGCCGTCACGTCGGCTCCACACGCCCACCCGCAGCCGGCGCAGGCGATTGAGGCGATCCCACTCGATGAACTGATGCCGCAGCAGCGTGCGCCGCACCACCCCGTCGCGGCGAAACTCCGCCGCGATCGGCAGGTCGAACGCCGCGACGACGGCGAACCCGATCGACGTGACCAGCAGACCGACCGTGACCAGGTTGGCGCCGATGTCCCACACGAGCAGGATCGAGAACGCCAGGAACATGACCGCCCCGAGGAACGCCATCACGACGCCCGTCCAGGTCGAGTGCAGTGTGATCGAACGGCCCTCGTGATCGGGCACGTCCGAGAAGAGCGGCACGCCGATCAGGCGGAGGCGTGAGCGGCCGTGACCTCGACCGGTTCACCGGGCTCGAGCGGGTGATGGCACGCCGAGAACGAGCCTTCGAAACGCTCGACGAGCGGCGGCTCCTGCTCGGCACACACGTCGGTCGCACGCCAGCAGCGGGTACGGAACCGGCAGCCGCTGGGCGGATCGACCGGCGACGGCACGTCGCCCTGCAGCACGATGCGGTTGCGCTCACGCTCACGACTCGGCGACGGCACCGGCACGGCCGACAGCAACGCCGCGGTGTACGGGTGCGTCGGCTTCTGGTACAGGTCGCGGCGGTTGGCGATCTCGACGATCTTGCCGAGATACATCACGGCCACCCGGTCGGACACGTGGCGCACGACCGACAGGTCGTGGGCGATGAACAGGTAGGCGATGTTGCGCTCTTCCTGGATGCGACGCAGCAGGTTGATCACACCCGCCTGCACGCTCACGTCGAGCGCCGACACCGGCTCGTCGAGCACGATGAAGCCGGGGTCGAGCGCGAGCGAGCGAGCGATGCCGATGCGCTGACGCTGGCCACCGGAGAACTCGTGCGGATACCGGTTGCCGTGCTCGGGACGCAGCCCGACGTCTTTCAGGAGCTGCGCGACCTTCTCGAGCCGATCGGACGCGCTCAAGTTCTCGTGGATGACGAACGGCTCGGCGACGATGTCGTTGACCGGCATCTTCGGGTTGAGCGACGCATACGGGTCCTGGAACACCATCTGGATCTGCTTGCGGAGATCGCGGAGTTCCTTGCGGTCGAGGCCGATCAGCTCGCGGCCGTCGTACTTCACCGAACCCGACGTGGGCTCGTGGAGCTGGAGAACGGCGCGACCGGTGGTGCTCTTGCCCGAACCCGACTCGCCGACGAGACCGAGCGTCTCCCCCGCATCGAGCTCGAACGACACACCCGACACGGCGTGCACCTTGCCGACCTGGCGCCGGATCAGGCCACCACTGTTGACCGGGAACTCCTTGACGAGGTCACGGACTTCGACGAGGGCCATCAGTTCGCTCCCTGGTTCTCGACGGGGCGCTTGAACGCCTTCAGTTCATCGGACAGACCGACCAGGTCTTCCCACCGGTGACACGCGGCCAGGTGGCCAGGGCGCTCGGTGGGCTCGAGGTCGGGCTCGACCGTGCGGCACGTGTCGATCGCCATCGAGCACCGCGGCTCGAACGGGCAGCCGTCGGGCGGGTTCACGAGGCTCGGCGGCGTGCCGGGGATCGGGGTCAGTTCGTCTTCGTCCTGGTCGAGCGACGGGATCGAGCCGAGCAGACCGAGCGTGTACGGCATACGCGGGATCTCGAAGATCTCGTCGACCGAACCACGCTCGACGAACCGGCCGCCGTACATGACGGCGACACGATCGGCGACACCGGCGATCACACCGAGGTCGTGCGTGATCAGGATGATCGCCGCGCCGAGCTCTTCCTTGACCGACATCAACGTCTCGAGGACCTGCGCCTGCACGGTGACGTCGAGCGCCGTGGTCGGCTCGTCGGCGATGATGATGTCGGGGTCGTTCATCATGGCCATCGCGATCATCACGCGCTGGCGCATACCACCCGAGAACTCGTGCGGGTACGAGTCGGCCCGCTGCTTCGGCTGCGGGATGCCGACGAGCTGCAACGCGTCGATCGCACGCACCTTGGCTTCTTTCGGCGTCACCCGATGGTGCGCACGAACGATCTCACCGAGTTGGTAACCGATCGTGTACACCGGGTTGAGCGACGTCATCGGATCCTGGAAGATCATCGAGATGTCGTTGCCGCGGTGGTGGCGCACCTGACGATCGGGCACACCGATCAGGTCGTTGCCCAGGTACTGGGCCCGGCCGGTGATCTGCGCCGTCTTGGGCAACAGCCCCATGAGCGCCATCTGCGACACCGACTTGCCGGAACCCGACTCGCCGACGATGCCGAACACCTCGTTGCGTCGCACCTGGTAACTGACACCGCGGACGGCCATGACCTTGCCGTCCTCGGACGGGAAGGTGACGTTGAGATCGTCGACGTCGAGCAGGATCTCGTCGCTGCTCGAGATGTCGCCGCTGCGTTCGGCGCTCACTGGCGAACCCGCGTCTGACGGGGGTCGAACGCGTCGCGCAGACCGTCGCCGATGAAGTTGATGCACAGCGCGATCGTGACGATGAACAGACCGGGCCACCAGAACAGCCACGGCCTGGTGTTGAACGCCGTCTGATAGTTGGAGACCTGCTTGCCGAGCGAGATCTCACCACCACCGATGCCGAGATACGCCAACGCGGTCTCGACCAGGATCGCCGCCGAGATCAGCAGCGTGCCGAGCACGATGACCGAACCGATGACGTTGGGCAGGATGTGCTTCCACATGATGCGGGAGTTGCTCGCCCCCATCGCTCGGGCGGCTTCGACGAACTCCTTCTCGCGCAAGGACATGAACTCGGCTCGCACGACACGCGATGTGGTCAGCCACGACGCCAACGCGATGATCAGCGCGACCACCAGGAAGCTGTCGGACTGGATTCGGCGACCGAGCACGGCGGCGACGACCAGCAACGGAATCGTGAACAGCACGTCGACGAGGCGCATCAGCAGGTTGTCGACCCAGCCGCGGTAGTAGCCGGCCAGACCGCCGACGACCGTGCCGATGAACGTGGCCAGGAGACCGGCCACCGCCGCGATCAGCAGGCTCTGCTGAGCGCCGCGGAGCGTCACCGCGAAGTAGTCGCGACCGATGTTGTCCTGACCGAACGGATGCTCGCCGAGCTTCAGCCCGTCGCCGTCGAGCCACGGGATGGCGTCGAGGGTCGGGCGACCACCGTCTTCGAGGATGCCGCTCTTGTCGGCCGGGTACTTCCACAGCGGGAGCCCGACGTAGGCGAGGATCACCATGGCGACCAGCACCGCGAGGCTGACCATGGCCAGCCGGTGCCGGAAGAAACGGGAGATGACGAGCTGGCGCTGCGTCTTGGACTCGACCGTGAACTCACGGTCGATCTCGCCCGCGACCGCGGTTTCGTCGTACCTCATCGCGTCGGTCACGGTGGTGCCGGCGATCGACGTGTTCCCCTCTGACGTGATGGGCGGGGTGCCCTCGTTCTCGATGTTCATCGACGGATCCTCGGGTCCAGGTAGGCGTACATGATGTCGGCGACCGCGTTGAGCAACACGATCGAGACCGACGTGATGACGAGGAAGCCCATGACGGGATACGGGTCGACGTCGACCAGGCCCTCGACGAACAGTGAGCCCATGCCCTTCCAAGCGAAGACACGTTCGGTGATCACCGCGCCCTCGATGATGGTGGCGAAGCTGATCGTCACGACGGTCATCACGGGGATCAGCGCGGTTCGGAACGCGTGGCGCATGATCACCTGCGTGCCGGGCAACCCCTTGGCCTTGGCGGTGCGGACGTAGTCGGACTTCAATGTGTCGAGCATCGACGAACGCGTGAACCGCATGAACGTGGCGAACCCGATCAGGGCGAGTGCCAACGACGGGAGGATCTGGTGCCCGGCGTAGTCGACCATCGTCTCCCAGAACGGAGCGTCGAGGTTCGGGGTCTTGGGGCCGATCGTGGCGATCGTGCGGCCCGGCTCCCAGGCGGAGATGAAGCGGTCGAAGCTGACGATCGCTCCGACCAGGAAGGCAGCCGTCATGCCCGCGCGGATCGCAGGACGCCGGTCGATCGCACCGCCGAGGGCAGCGCCGACCGCGGCACCGAGGCCGAGCGTGAGAATGGTCAGCAGGAACATCCGGGTCCAGGTCATGTCGTCGATCCACGAACTGAACACGAGTGAGGCGACGATGGCGAGGGACGCCG
>CAXAWD010000266.1:0-5715 GCA_963972325.1 uncultured Acidimicrobiaceae bacterium | reverse complement strand
GGCGACGAGGTCGAGCTGATCGACCACGCGCGGGGCCGCTCGGCCGGCCAACCGGTGATGGGGTGCCAGGTCGTGATCCGCGACCCCGACGGCTCCCCCGTCGAAACCGGAGCACCCGGCGAGGTCACGATCCGCGGCGCCAACGTGATGGCCGGCTACTGGAACAAGCCCGAACAGACCGCGGCGGCGCTGCGCGACGGCTGGTACCTGACCGGCGACGTCGGCCGGATCGACGATGCCGGCTACCTCTTCCTGCTCGACCGGTCCAAGGACATGATCATCTCCGGGGGCGAGAACGTGTACTGCACCGAGGTCGAGGACGCCCTGTACACGCACGCCGCCGTCCTGGAGGCGACGGTGTTCGGCATCCCCCACGATCGGTGGGGCGAGGCGGTGCACGCCGTCGTCGTACTGCGCGACGACGCCCCCGCGATCTCCGCCGAGGACCTGATCGACCACTGTCGGTCGTCGATCGCCGGGTACAAGCTGCCCCGCTCGATCGAGTTCCGCACCGACCCGCTGCCGAAGTCGGGGCCCGGCAAGGTGCTCAAGCGAGAGCTCCGGGAACCGTTCTGGGCCGAACGGGAGGGATCGATCGCCTGAACGCTGGCAGGCGCCTGAAAACGCTTGCATACTGTGCGGGTGACGAACACCGACCAGCGCAGCGAGTCCGACACCACCGGCGACCCCTCCACCAGTTGGTGGCGGCGCGGTGCCGTCTACCAGGTGTACCCGCGGTCGTTCGCCGACGGCGACGGCGACGGCACCGGCGACATCGAAGGCATCCGCACACGGTTGCCGTACCTGCGTGACCTGGGCATCGACGCGATCTGGATCTGCCCGTGGTACCGGTCGCCGCTCAACGACGGGGGCTACGACGTCTCCGACTACCGCGACATCAACGAGCAGTTCGGTGACCTCGCCGCGGCCGAGCGGCTGATCACCGAGGCACACGACCACGAGATCAAGGTCATCGTCGACCTGGTACCCAACCACACCTCCAGCGAGCACGCCTGGTTCCAGGCCGCACTCGCCGCCGACCCCGGTTCGCCCGAGCGGGCGCGCTACATCTTCCGCGACGGGCGTGGACCCGACGGCGCCGAACCGCCCACCAACTGGACCGCGGTCTTCGGCGGCTCGGCGTGGGACCGGGTGCCCGACGGCCAGTGGTATCTCCACCTGTTCGACCCCACCCAGCCCGACCTGAACTGGGAGAACGAGGAGGTGCGCGCCGAGTTCGACGACATCTTCCGCTTCTGGCTCGCCCGGGGTGTCGACGGGTTCCGGGTCGACGTCGCCCACGGCATGGTGAAGGACCCGGCGTTCCCCGACGTCGACGGTGCGAGCCGGGTACTCGACGCCAGCCTCGTGTCCAACCACCCGCACTGGGACCGCGACGGCGTCCACGAGATCATCCGGCGCTGGCGGGCGATCCTCGACTCGTCGGGCCGCGACGTGATGATGGTCGCCGAGGCGTGGGTCAGTCCCGATCGCCTGCCGCTGTACCTGCGACCCGACGAGTACCACCAATCGTTCAACTTCGACTTCCTGACCACCCCGTGGGCGAGCGACGACGCCGTGGCCGCGATCGACCGGGCACTCGGCGCCGCGGCGGCCGTCGGGTCGACCCCGACCTGGACGCTGTCGAACCACGACGTGATGCGTCACGCCACGCGCTACGGCCTCCCGAGCGACGTCGACTGGCGCACCTGGCCGATCACCGGCCCACACGACCTCCTCGACGTCGATCTGGGACTTCGACGGGCCCGTGCCGCGGGTCTGCTCCTGATGGCGCTCCCCGGCTCGGTCTACCTGTACCAGGGTGAGGAGCTCGGGCTGCCCGAGGTGTGGGACCTGCCGCCCGAGGTCCTCGACGACCCCGTGTGGGAGAACTCGGGCCACGAGCAGAAGGGGCGCGACGGATGCCGTGTGCCACTCCCCTGGTCGCCCGACGGCCCGTCGTTCGGGTTCGGAACCGGGCCGGCCTGGCTGCCGCAGCCACCCGAGTTCGGAGCCCTCTCCGCCGAGGCCCAGGCGGTCGACGAGTCGTCGACCCTGTCGATGTATCGCCGGGCGCTCGACCTTCGCCGCGAGCACTTCGCCACCGATGAAGGGTTCGAGTGGATCGAACTCGCCGGCGACGGCGCCGGCGACGCGCTCGCGTTCCGGCGCGACTCCGGCGCCGTCTGCGTCGTGAACTTCGGTGAGGAGCCGGTGGCGATGCCCCCCGGCGAAGTGCTGATCGCATCGGTCGACTTCGACGCCACCGCGGGCCGTCTGCCCGGCAACGCCGCCGCCTGGCTCGCCACCTGACCGATCGGCCCGATCAGGTGAACCGCTTGATCAGCCGCTCCTTGAGGCCCCCGAACGGCGGGTAGATCAGCGACGGGTCGGGTCGCACGCCGCGGTCGTACACCGACCGAAGGTGGCTGAACGTGTCGAAACCGGCCTGGCCGTGGTAGGCCCCCATGCCGCTCGGACCGATACCACCGAACGGCAGGTCGGGCGGGGCGATGTGCATCAGCGTGTTGTTCACGCCGGCGCCACCCGACGTCGTGCGTTCGAGCACGCGGTCGACGGTGTCGTCGTCGTCGGCGAACACGTACAGCGCGAGCGGCTTCGGACGCTCGTCGACGAACGCGATCGCGTCGTCGATCGAGTCGACGGCGATCACCGGCAGCAGCGGCCCGAAGATCTCCTCCTGCATGACGGGAGCCTCGGGGTCGGGGTCGACGAGCACGGTCGGGGCGATGTAACGATCGTCGGCGTCGACGGTGCCGCCGGTGTGTGTGCGGCCGCTGCGATCGTCGGCGAGCAGTTTCGAGAGCCGGTCGTGGTGGCCGGCGTTGACGATGCGGCCGTAGTCGTCGCTGACCTGGGGGTCGTCGCCGTAGAACTCTCCGATCACCTCGGTGATCTCGTCGACCAACCGGTCGCGGACCGACCGCTCGACGAGCAGGTAGTCGGGGGCGATGCAGGTCTGACCGGCATTGGTGAACTTGCCCCACACCAATCGGCGGGCGGCGACTTCGAGGTTGGCGTCGGCCGCGATGATGGCCGGACTCTTGCCGCCGAGTTCGAGGGTGACGGGCGTCAGGTGCTCGGCAGCCGCCCGCATCACGATCTTGCCGACCCTGGTGCCGCCGGTGAAGAAGATGTGGTCGAACCGCTGCTCGAGGAGCGCCGTCGACTCGTCCACCCCGCCGGGAACCACGCGCACGACCCGCTGATCGAGGTACTCGGCGCACAGCTCGACCAGCGCCTCCGACACGGCCGGCGACAGTTCGGACGGCTTGGCCACCACCGCGTTGCCCGCCGAGATCGCCGCCGCCATCGGGGCGACCATCAGCTGGAGCGGGTAGTTCCACGGGGCGATGATCAGCGCCACACCCTTCGGTTGCGGCAGCACCTTGGAGCTGCCCGGTCGGAACATGAGCGGTGTCTTCACCTTGCGGGGCGCCGCCCAGTCGGCGAGGTGGTCACGCTGGTGTTCGATGTCGTTGATCGAGAACCCGATCTCGGTGGTCCACGATTCGATCTCGGATTTGCCGAGATCGGCGCGGAGCGCCTCGGTGAACCGCTCGGTGTGATCGCGCAGCATCTGCGTGAGCGCGTCGAGCTGTGCCCGGCGCCACTCGATCGTGTGGGTGATGCGTTCGCCGTACCCGGCGCGGACCTCGGCGACGAGCGCATCGGCGTCGAATGCCGCGGTCGGGCTGTCTGATTGAGCGACGTCGGTCATGGGTACTCCTTCGGAAGGGACTCGGAACAGATACCGTGCCGGCGGGCCGAGTTCGTTCGCACCCATCCAAACACAAGGAGCCCTTCTTCATGGCAACGACCCTCATGGTCTGGATCGACCAGGACCTCCGCACCGGTGACGGCATCTGCTCGGAGATCTGCCCCGATGTGTTCGTCGCGCGTGACGATGGGCTGTGGGTGGTGAAAGAAGAGGCCGAGCACTTCGGCGAGACCATCGTGTTCGACGGCGCCGAGGGAGCGGGCCACGGGCCCGACAACGGCCGCGGCGTCGCCCGGATCCCCGACTCCAAGATCGACCTCGCGGTCGAAGCCGCCGAGGAATGCCCGGGCGAGTGCATCATGATCGAGCCGTACGACCAGTCGGCGATCGATGGTCGCGGCGCCTGACACCTGCGACATCACACGCGCACCCGCTCCCCCGGACGGGGCACGACGGCGCACAGGTCGAGCCGGGCGTCGAGGGCCTCGGCGAGTGTCGCGGCACCGTCCGGTTCGCCGTGGTTGACGAACACGACATCCGGTTTCGGTGACGCCGTGCCGACCCAGTCGACGAGCGCGGTCTGGTCGGCGTGCGACGACAGCGCCGTCGACATCACCCTCGCCCGGACCGGGACGTACCGGCCGAACATCTTCAACTGACGCGCACCGTCCCGCAGCGAGGCGCCGCGGGTGCCAGCGGCCTGGAACCCGACGAGCAGCACCGTGTTGCGGTCGTCGCCGAGCCGGTTGGCGAGGTGGTGGATCACCCTGCCGCCGGTTGCCATCCCCGACGCGGACACGATGATCATCGGGCCCTGGATCTCGTTGAGCGCCTTGGATTCGTCGGCGGTGTGCGCCTCGGTCAGGTCGAGTGCCGGGAACAACGACGCACCGTGCAGCTCCGGCCGGATCTCGACCGATCCCTTGCGCGCCTCGCTCCGGTAGACCTCCAGCGCGCGCAGCGCCATCGGACTGTCGACGTAGATCGGTATCGACGGCACGCGACCCGAGGCCACGAGTCGGTCGAGATGCCACAGCACGACCTCGGTCCGGTCGACGGCGAACGCCGGGATGATCACGGCGCCCGACCGTTCCACCGCACGGTCGACCGCGAGTGCGATCACCTCGGCCGAGTCGGTCTCGGGGCGCACCTCGTCGCCGTAGGTCGATTCGGTGATCAGGACGTCGGCGCGACCGACGTCGGCGGGCGGCAGGAACAACGGGTGGTCGGATCGTCCCAGGTCGCCGCTGAACACGATCTCGTCGCCCGATGCGTCGACCCGCAGCCTGATCGACGCCGCGCCCAGGATGTGACCGGCGCGCTGCCACGTGGCGGTGACACCGGCGCCGACCGGGCACGGCTCGTCGAAGGGCACGGTCTCGAGATGGCGAAGCGAGTCGATCGCGTCCTGCTCGGTGTACAGCGGCAACGCAGGGTGATGCTTGGAGTAGCCGCGACGGTTCGCGTATGCGGCTTCCTCCTCGTGCAGGTGGCCGCTGTCGGGCAACACGATCTCCGCCAACCGCCGGGTGCCCTCGGTGCAGTACACCGGACCGCGGAAGCCGTGGCGCACGAGCCGGGGCAGGTAGCCGCAGTGGTCGATGTGGGCATGGGTGAGCAACACGGCCTCGATCGACTCGGGAGGTATCGGGAGGTCACTCCAGTTCTGCAGGCGGAGTTCCTTGCTCCCCTGGAACAAACCGCAGTCGACGAGCAACCTCCCCTGCTCGGTCTCGAGCAGGGTCTTGCTGCCGGTGACCGTGCCGGCGCCACCGAGGAAGGTCAGCGTCGGCGATCTCCCGCCCGTGTCCATGGCATGGCTCCCTTCGGGCCGCCGGGAGGCGGCTGCAGTGCTCAGGGTACGGTCGGGCGCCGGCGGCCGGGCAGGGCCGAAGTGCCTGTTCGCCGGGGAGAAAACGCGACGAAACCCCTGCCTGAGCAGGGGTTTCGCATGGAGCGGACGACGAGATTCG
>CAXAWD010000265.1:0-5746 GCA_963972325.1 uncultured Acidimicrobiaceae bacterium | reverse complement strand
CCACGTGGGGCGCGACGTCTTCGGCATTGAGCCTGCCCCCGCGCACAAGCGCGCCGTCGACGGGGCCAGGAGGGCGAGCGCGACCGGGAGTTTTCGCCAGCGGCGACGGTCGAACGCCCGACTCTTCATGGCCGGCAGCGTACGGGCGGTGGCGGGTACCGGACTCACCGATCGGGGAACTCTGGGTGAACCGAGCGTGAACCGGGGTGCCTCCGTGCGGTGGTTCGGCGAGCGTGTCAGCGGGAATCGGACGCCGATCGTCGTGTCTGATTTCCGCTGAACACCGGCGTGAGGTGCTGCCATGATGGTGCTCGTGAACGACACCATCCACCTCGACGCCGACCGGTGCTACCGGGCCGCACAGAGCCGTGACGAACGGTTCGACGGATGGTTCTACCTCGCCGTGCGAACCACCGGCATCTATTGCCGCCCGAGTTGTCCGGCCGTCACGCCGAAACGCAAGAACGTCGACTTCTACCCGTCGGCAGCAGCAGCACAGCAGCGAGGCTTTCGTGCCTGCAAGCGGTGCCGGCCGGATGCTGCACCAGGGTCACCGGAATGGGACCTGCGTAGCGACCTCGTCGCCCGCGCGATGCGACTGATCGCCGACGGTGTCATCGATCGTGAGGGTGTCGACGGTCTCTCCGAACGGCTGGGCTACAGCACGCGTCACCTCAACCGGCTCCTGACCGACGAACTCGGCGCCGGGCCGCTCGCACTCGCCCGCAGCCAGCGGGCACAGACCGCCCGTGTGCTCATCGAGACGACCGACATGACGATGACCGACATCGCGTTCGCCGCCGGGTTCGGCAGCGTCCGACAGTTCAACGACACCGTCCGCGAGGTCTATGCCGGCGCCCCGAGCGAACTCCGGGCACGTGCGAATACGGGCCCGGGCTCGACGAATCCGACCTCCGGGTCGGTGTCGGTTCGTCTCCCGGTTCGCGGCCCGTTCGCCGGTGCGCAGCTGTTCGGCTTTCTCGGTCACCGTGCGGTGCCCGGCGTCGAAACCTGGGATGGCGAGACGTACGAACGGGCGCTGTCGCTCCCGCGAGGCCATGGCACCGTCGCGGTCCGACCGGTCGACGGGTACGTTGCCGCCACGTTCCGGCTCGCGGACTGGCGGGATCTGGCCCCTGCCGTGGGTCGGGTGCGCCGCCTGCTCGATCTCGACGCCGACCCGGTGGCGATCGACGACGCACTCGCTCTCGACCCGGCGCTCGCGCCCCTCGTCGCGGCGGCACCGGGGCTCCGAGCCGCCGGCTCGGTCGACCCGGCCGAGACGATCGTGCGGGCCATCATCGGCCAGCAGGTCTCGGTGGCCGGTGCCCGAACCGTCACGGGCCGCCTCGTCGCGGCCATCAGCGAGCCGCTCGCGGTCGAGCATGCGACGCTCACCCACGTCTTCCCGGCGATGGAACGGATCGCCGACGCCGACCCGTCGGTGTTCCCGATGCCGACCGCACGCGCCGCGACACTGCAACGTGTCGGCCGCCTGGTCGCCGACGGCGACCTCACGATCGACACCGGCATCGACCGCGCCGACGCGATCGGACAGCTCCTCGCGGTGAAGGGCATCGGCCCGTGGACCGCCGACTACGTCGCGATGCGTGGCCTCGGCGACCCCGATGTGTTCCTCGCCACCGACCTGGGTGTCAAACACGCCCTCGCCGCCCTCGGCCTCGATGCCGCAGCCGCAGAACGATGGCGGCCGTGGCGCACGTACGCCATGCATCACCTGTGGAACGCTCTCTGACACGAAGGACATGAGAATGAACACGATCTACCACCGCACCACGATGGACTCGCCGATCGGCACGCTCACGATCGTCGCCAACGACCGCGCTGTCGTCGCGATCGACTGGCACGGCGAACGTGCGCACGAAGCGTTGCTCGGTGAGGCCGAGATCGTCGACGTGGCGGCCGCCGACCACGCGCCGCTCTCGGCGGCGGTCGAGCAACTCGGCGAGTACTTCGCCGGCGAGCGGACCGAGTTCGACCTGCCGCTCGACGCCGCCGGTACGACGTTCCAGCACCAGGCCTGGGCCGCGCTCGTCCGGATCCCGTACGGACAAACGGTCAGCTACGGCGAGCAGGCGGTGATGCTCGGCGACAAGAACAAAGCACGCGCCGTCGGCGCCGCGAACGGCAAGAATCCGATCCCGATCGTCGTCCCGTGCCATCGGGTCGTCGGCAGCAACGGACAGCTGACCGGGTTCGCGGGCGGGCTCGACGCGAAGGCCTGGCTGCTCCGCCACGAGTTCGAGGTCCGTGCCGCAGCCGGCTCGGGCTGACACGACCGTTCACACCGCCACGACCGTTCACACTGCCACGACCGTTCACACTGTGAGGTGTTTGAGGGCCTCGCGGCGCGTCAGACCGCTCAGGAGGTCACTTCGGGTCTCGACGAACGACCGCACCGCGTCGGGATCGGTCTTCGCGTACTCCCGCAGCGCCCACCCCGATGCCTTGCGGATGAAGAACTCGGTGTCGGCCGCCCGCCGGTCGACGTAGCCGAACAGGCGGTCGGGGTCGGTCCGCTCGCGGAACTTGAGCTGGTGCAGGATCGCCGTTCGGGCGACCCAGAGCTCGTCGTCGATCCAGCGGTCCATCGTCGCCGACAGCGCTCCGTCGGCGGCCACCATCGGGCCGACGACGTTGACGGCGAGCGCGTCGACGGTGTCCCACCACGAGTTCGTGCGGATGAGCCGTTCGACCCGCTGGAGGTCGGACAAGTCGATCGAGTGCACCCAGCGGACGAGCAGGTCGGCGGCGACGTGATGGAACTCGCGCTCGGGCTGGGCCCAGCAGGCGTCGGCGGCGTCGAACAGCTCGGAGGACGTGGCATCGCGGCCTCGGGCGACGAAGAACTTCGCCGCCGTCCGCCGTTCGGGCGCGGCGACACCCAGGAACGCGAATCGGTGTTTCATGTACGCCGCCATGTGCGGCGCCTTGGCCGGGTCGGCCGCGTCGGTCAGCGCCCGCCGCAGATCGTCGATCCGGTCGGCGAGCATCGCCCGACCGTGCTCAGCGCCGCTTGGCGGCCTGCGCCTGCTCGCGGCGGAGTCGGGCTTCTTCCTGTTTGCGCTGCTTCATCTCCTTGCGCTTCGCCTTGATGGCGGCGCGCTCGGCGGGGTCGACCTCGGGGCTCTGCACGATCGGGCTGATCGGCTTGGGCTCGGCCTTCGGCAGCTGGTAGTCCTCGTCGTTCTTCAGGAGGTCACGGATGATGGCCGAAGCCGGTGCCTCGCCGGCGACCGTGGAAGCGAGCATCAGCTGGCAGATCGCCTTGCCGTGCGTTTCGACGAGCCCCGGGAGCACCTCGCGGAGCTGCTCGCTCGTCGGGTGGTCGGCATGCTCACCGAGCGCTTCGATGCACTCCGCGAGGCAGGCGTCGGTCAGCACGAGTGCGGCGCTCTCCATCGTGCCGTCGAGACGGCCCTTGCCGATGGCCTCACGGATCGTCTCGGGCGATGCCGTGCCACCGACGAGTTCGTCGAGCGCGTCGCGGTGTTCGTCGCCCAATGCATCGATCGTGGTCTGCAGGTCGTCGTCGGATGCGTTCGCGAACGCACGATCGAGGAGGCCGAGGGACTGGAGGCGGGTCTTCACCTGATTCACGTCGCACGACGCTACCGGGCGACGCGAGCCGTTGCTGAGCAGGCGGCGCCGGGCGGGGCGGTCAGGCGCGGCGTGGTGGAGCGGTCGTGCGACGTTCGACGAGCCGGATCGGTGCCGGGTCGAGGTCGACGGGCTCGTCTCCATGACCGAGTTGACCGACGACGAGGCGGGCGGCGCGGGCGCCGTGTTCGGCGACGTCCTGGTGCACGGTGGTGAGGCCGACGACGGGTGCGAAGTCGTGGTCGTCCACGCCGATCAGCGACACGTCGTCGGGGATCGTGACCCCGGCCTGTTCTGCGCCGAGGATCACACCGAACGCCATCTCGTCGGCCAGCGCGAAGATCGCGGTGGGCGGGTCGTCGTGCGCCATCAGCTCGATGACCGCGTCGGCGCCGTCCTGCACCGTGAAGTTGCCGGGTGTGTACAGCGTCGGGTCGGGGACGAGGCCGGCGTCTCGCATCGCCGCTTCGAATCCGTGCTGGCGCTGGTGCGGTACCACGAAGGGGAGTTCGTCCGGGCCGTTGATCAGCCCGATTCGTCGATGACCGAGTTCGATGAGGTGACGAGCGGCGATGCGGCCGACTTCGATGTCGTCGATCCCGACCGACGGGATCTGTGGGAGCTCGTGGCCGACCGACACGAGCGCCAGCGACTGCTCGGCCAGCGCGGCGAGTTCTTCGGACGACACGCGGACGTCGACGAAGATGATGGCGTCGACCCGGCGATGGATCGCGTCGGCGGCCGAGAACACGTCGCGGTCGCGCGAGCCCGGACCGACGCCGACCACGATCGTGTCGTAGCCCGCCTCGGCGCACACGGCTTCGACTCCGGCGACGACGTGCGACGAGTACCAGCCGTTCAGGAGTTGGACCACGACGGCCACCGATCGCGACCGTCCGGTCGCCAGTCGGGATGCGGCCGGGTCGGCGCGATAGTCGAGTTCGAGTGCCGCTGCCTCGACCCGGGCGCGGGTGGAGTCGGCCACGTTGGGCAGGTTCCGCAGGGCCCGAGAGACCGTGGCGACCGAGACTCCCGCGGAGCGTGCGACGTCTTCGATGGTCGCTCGTTCACGTCGGGGCTGGGCTGCTGGATCGCTCATAGGAACCCGAAGCGGGCGGCACCATGTAAGCGGTTACAGGGCCGCTGGTCAAGCCGAGCGACCGAGCGCCGTCGGCTCGCTACGCTGAGAGTCCACCGACGAGGGGGCTGTACACGTGACACCGAACGACGCCCGACGGGCCATTTCGCTCGTCGACCTGACCAACCTGAACGACGACTGCGACGAGGCTGCCGTGCTGGCGCTCTGCACACGGGCGCAGCGCTTCGGCACAGCGGCCGTCTGCGTGTGGCCCGACTTCGTCGCTGCGGCGGCCACGGCGCTCGCCGACGCCGACGTCGAGATCGCCACGGTCGTCAACTTCCCGACCGGCGCCGAGCGCATCTTCTCCGTCGTGCTCCAGACCGAGCGGGCGCTCGCCGACGGAGCCACGGAGATCGATCTCGTCCTCCCGTACCGCTCGTTCGTGGCCGGCGACACCGAACACGCCGCGGCGATGGTGCGGGCGGTGCGCGCCGCCACCGCCGGCCGGGCCCGCCTCAAGGTGATCCTCGAGACCGGCGAACTCCCCGACACCGACACGATCCGGGCCGCCGCCGAGCTCGCCGTCGGCGAGGGCGCCGACTTCATCAAGACCTCCACCGGCAAGTCGGCGGTGTCGGCCACCCCCGAAGCCGTCACCACGATGCTCGACGTGATCGCCGCCGCCGATCGTCCGGTCGGTCTCAAGCCGTCGGGCGGTATCTCCACCGCTGACGATGCCGCGCGCTACATCGGCCTGGCCGAAGCCGCGATGGGGCCCGAGTGGGTCGAACCCGGCACGTTCCGATTCGGGGCGAGCAGCCTGCTCGCCGCCCTCCTCGACGCGGCGGGCATCGACGGCGACACGCCGCCACCACCCACCGGCTACTGACCCGAGCCCGGCCCGTCGGGTCTACGAGTCGGTCGACCGGAAGTACTTCGGGTCGGCGAACACGTCCTCGACTGCGCCGCCGGCGTCCTTCCAACCGTTGAAGCCGACCTCGAGGTGGGCGACGTTGGTGTAACCGAGGTCTTGCAGCACGTCGG
>CAXAWD010000264.1:0-5748 GCA_963972325.1 uncultured Acidimicrobiaceae bacterium | reverse complement strand
GACGAGAGGACGAACGTGACGCAGAGTGCGCTCCCGGTGACCGGTGCGTGGCAGCCCGGCGACGACCCGGGTTGCCGGCGGTTCGTCACGTTCGCGACCGAGCATCCGTTCGCGGTGGAGAGCGGGGCGACCCTGAGCGACGTCACGGTCGCCTACGAGACCTGGGGCACCCTGAACTCGGACGCCTCGAACGCGATCCTGCTCCTGCACGCGTGGACCGGCGACTCGCACGCGGCCGGTCGTGCCGGACGCGGTCACGAGACGCCGGGATGGTGGGACGACGTCATCGGTCCGGGCAAGCACATCGACACCGACGAATGGTTCGTGGTGTGCCCCAACGTGCTCGGCGGTTGTCAGGGCTCGACGGGCCCGGCGTCGCCCCACCCCGACGACGGCGAGCCCTACGGGTCGCGGTTCCCGGTGGTCACGATCCGCGACATGGTACGGGCGCAGGCGAAGCTGATGCCGCACCTCGGGGTCACCTCGTGGGCCTCCGTGATCGGCGGTTCGATGGGCGGCATGCAGGTGCTCGAATGGGCGACCACGTATCCGAAGCGGGTGCGTTCGATCGTGCCGATCGCGAGCTGCATGCAGGCCAGCGCCCAGCAGATCGCCTGGGGCGTCATCGGTCGGCGGGCGATCCGCCTCGATCCGCGTTGGCGCGGCGGTGACTACTACGACGCCGAACCCGGCGACGGTCCGGCCGAGGGGCTCGCGGTCGCGCGCCAGGTCGCGCAGGTCACGTTCCGCAGCGACAACGCGTTCACCGAGCGTTTCGGACGCGACCTGACCGACCGTGCCCGGTTGGGCGACACCTTCGGGCTCTGGCAGGAGTTCGAGGTCGAGCGCTACCTGCAGTACCACGGTGACAAGCTCGTCCGGCGCTTCGATGCCAACAGCTACCTGATCATCGGCAAGGCGATGGATCTCCACGACGTGGCGCGTGGCCGTGGCTCGGTCGAGCGGGCGATGGCCCGGATCGGCGTGCCGAACCTGACGATCGGCATCAACAGCGACATCCTCTACCCGCCGTATCAGCAGGAGCACCTGTCGCGCATGCTGGCCCGCGAGGGGATGCTCAGCGAGTACGTGGAGATCGATTCGATCCACGGCCACGATGCGTTCCTGATCCACTTCGACGAGATCGGCGAGCCGATCTCGTCGTTCCTCTCGCGGCTCGACTGACGCCGGTGCCCGAGGGACTCGAAGCAGAGCTCTACCGTCGGTCGGCGGAGCGGGTGCTCGGGCGCCCGATCGTGACGGTCGACGTGGACGACCACCAGCAGATGGCGCCCGAACTGCGCGTGGCGCTGCCGGGAGCGACGTTCACGACCGCGGAACGGGTCGGCAAGGTGGTGGTGCTCGGCCTCGACGGGCCGACGTCGGCCGCCTCGCTCGGCCTCCACTTCGGGATGACCGGGCGGCTGGTCGTCGACGGTGAGAGCGCCATCGCCGAGTTGGAGTACAGCAGCGGTCGCGACGATCCGGCGTGGGATCGCCTGGTGGTGCGGTTCGACGACGGGGGAGTGCTGCGGGTCAACGATCCCCGCCGGTGGGCGAGGTTCGTGCTCGACCCGAACCTCGATCGGCTCGGCCCCGACTTCCTCTCGGTCACGGCCGAGCACCTGCTCGCCGCGTTCGCCCGCCGCCGGGTTCCGGTCAAGTCGGTCCTGCTCGACCAGGCGGTGGTGGCCGGGTACGGCAACATGTGCGTCGACGAGGTGCTCTGGCAGATCGGGCTCTCACCGATCACACCGGCCCGGGAGGTGCCGGTTGTCGCCGTCGAGCGTCTGGTCGAGTTCGCGCCGGCACACCTGCGCGAGATGCTCGCGCTCGGTGGCAGCCACCGGGGCACGATCGACCCTGCGGTGCGGGTAGAGGTGCCTCCGTGTCCACGCGACGGCGCACCGATGCGGCGTGACCAGGTCGGTGGGCGAACCACGATCTGGTGCCCCGCGCATCAGCGTGACGGCGCCTCGTTCGTGGCAGACTGAGTCCGGCGTGACGACCTTGCTCCCGTTCCGACATCTGGCCACGATCGGCGACCCCGACGGCACGCGCACCGTGACCTCGATCATCGCACTGCTCGTCGCGCTCGGCCTGGGCCTGGCGATGTTGGCGGTCTGGTTGTACCGCACGACTCGCCCCGATCCGGAGTTGCTCGCCCCGCTCGAGGTGATGGGCGAACACAAGTGGCGCCGGGCCGACCCGGTCGCCCAGCGCCGCACGCTCGACGACGTGCGCCCGGCCCACGCTCGTCCGCTCGAACCCAGCTCCGCCCCGCCCGTGATCGACGAGGCGTTCGACGCCGGCCCGAGTGCGCCCGGCTTCGACGACCTCCACGCCGACGCGGACGACGATCAGGTGGACGCAGCACCGGAACCCGACACGGCCGATCGGTCGGCGGGCGACGTCACGCCGCAGCAGATACGTCGTCCCGAGGACGACTTCACGCAGGAGATCGACCCCGATCTCCTCGCCGCCGCCGCCGCCGAACTCGACGCGGAGCTCCATCTCGGCGACCGGTCCGCCGACCAACCGGCCGACAAACCTGCCGACGGCTGATCGACCGGTGCCGACCGCGACCGGCCCGGTACGATCGAAACCATGGCAACGATCGACACCGAAGCGATGATCGCCCGATTCCGGGAGCGTGCACTGGCGGTGAAGCAGCGTCCGCTGCCGCCGGTGGCCGGTGAGGAACGGCAACAGTTCATCAACCAGGCCAAGATCGACTACCAGGACTTCGCGATCATCGGCGACGCCACCGCGTCGATCGACGACGGCATCCTGACGTTCCGGGTCGATCTCCGTCCGGAGAACGAACGGGACTGAACCTCTCGTCGAGGGTTGTCCGGTCCGCCCGGGAAACTGATAATCTGTTCAGCGCTGCGGACGTGGCTCAGTTGGTAGAGCATCACCTTGCCAAGGTGAGGGTCGCGAGTTCGAATCTCGTCGTCCGCTCCAGAAAACACCAGGTCAGGCGCCTCTCCGGAGGCGCCTGACTCGCGCTCCGGGACGCTTGCCAACATTCCTGCCAACATAGATGGGGTGAGAGGGCACAAGCGGTTCCGGTCCGGCGCGTGGCGGTTGACGGTCTTCGCGGGCTTCGATCCCGTATCCGGCAAGCGTCGGGACATCCACGAGACGGTTGCTGCACCCGACACCAGAGCCGGGGCGAAGCAGGCCGATGCTCGGCTGGCGGCGATCATTGCTGCGGTCGAGGAGGGTCGTGACATCGACTCGCCCGGTAGCCGAAGGAGCACTCTTCCGGTCGGCGAACTGGCGGAGAAGTGGCAGAAGGCGAACCGTCCACGGCAGGACGAGCGCACGGGCGACTGGATCGGCTGGTCGCCGAAGACGGCAAAGACCCACGCCGACAACTTCCGTCTGTACATCCTCCCGACGCTCGGCCAGCGTGACGCCACCAAGGTGACCGGCCTCCAGCTCGACGACCTGTACCGGGAGCTCGAGGAGCGGGGGCTGTCGGCGTCGGTGGTCGTGCGGTGCCACAGCCAGGTGCGGGCCATGTACGGATGGGCGCTGCGCAAGAAGCTCGTCACCGCCAACCCCGCGTTGTCGGCCGATCCGCCGAAGATCAAGGCCAAGGCGGTGGGGGTGCTGAGCATGGCCGACGTCCGTAAGGTGCAGGAACAAGCTCCGTCGGTGTTCGGGACCTATATCCAGCTCGCTGCCACCATCGGCGCTCGGCGCGGGACGATGGTGGCGCTCCGGTGGGCGAACGTCGACCTCGAGGCCCGCCAGGTCACGTTCGAGCGAGCTGTCGCCGAATCAGGACGCGGCCAGGTCGAGAAGGGCACGAAGGCCGACCGTCCCTACGTGGTGTCCCTGGGGACGGTGTCGACAGCGTTGCTCGCCCGGCATCGCGCTCTGTGCGAGGAGAACGCTCGAGCGGTCGGTGTCCGGCTCGGGCCCGAGTCGTTCGTGTTCTCCGACGACGGCGGTGTCTCGCACTGGGACCTGGGTTGGCCCACGCATGCGTGGAAGCGCTACGCCACCAAGGCCGGGGTCCTCGGCGTGCGACTCCACGACCTACGCCACACCGCGGCGAGCCAGATGCTCATGGCCGGCGTGCCGCTGTCAGTCGTGGCCGAACGCCTCGGCTGCACCGAAGGGAACATCCTGCGGACCTACCGGCACTTCATCCCGGGTTCGGACCGCGACGCCGCCGAGCTCATGGACCGGATGTTCGGCGACGCTGCGGAGCCCGCAGCGAGCTGACCTCCGGCGACACCTGCTCGTCGCTGGGAGCGACCGCGCCGTCGACGAGCTCCTCGAGCGAGCGCTTGGGGATCAGCTGCTTGCCATCGATGTGCGGCACTCGATCGAGCACACCTCGCCGGATGAGCCGGCTCACCGTGTCGGGTGAGACCTGCAGGATCGCAGCCGCCTGCGCCACGGTGTACACGAGCGGTTCCGGCTCCGAGAGTCGGTCGAGGTACGGCTCGAGGTGGAGCTCGATCGCTCGGGTCACCGCTGCCTCCACGAGCTGTTCGATGGTGCCCGTCTCCGAGTGCGACGGTTGGTGGGGCGCAGAGGCGGGTCCCACGGTGCGGGTGGGGTGATCGTGGAGGTCTGTCGGCCGGGCCATGGCTGCGACGGTCGCATTGTGGGGTCCCGGAGTCGGTCCCGGAACTGGTCCCGAGACCACTCCCGATCTGAGAAATCTGCCCGCCCGTGGTGGTGGAGGCGGAACGGCGTCGGCCTACCTGGCGCAGAGGTGGGCAGCGCTCTGACCTGGGGCTGGGACCGAGGCCGGGACCCAGAGCGGGACTGGGACCGCGGGACTGGGATCTGTGGCTGGGATCGTGGCTGGGACCGGGACTGCTTTCCGGGGCCGAGGCTCGCTACCTGACCCGGCCTGAATCCGTTCGGGCTGGCCGAGGCGTCACACGGCGACGCCGATGCCTCCGCTCTCGTCCGGTGCCTGGCGTGGCTGCGGCCGTTGCCCTCGCTCGTTCGGACCGCGGCACCGGGGTGGTGCGCTGCCGCAATCGTCTCGGCCTCGACCTGGTTGGCTTGGTTCTCGAGGCGCAACGCTGCGACTTCTCACCCAGCGGTCTCGGGTCACGTCGAGAAGCGACGGGTCAGGGCGGGAGAACGGGTCAGCGCCTCGGCAGGAGACAGCTCCGAGGGCTCCGTCAGGCGCTGACGGCGATCCCTGCGTGGCGGTGGGGCCGGGGCGTGGTGGTGCGTGGCTGTCGGGCGTAGGGCGTGACCAGAGTGCTTCGTGCCGTCGTCGGGCAGAACGACCAGGTCGCGAGCGTGGACAGCGGCGTCAGTCGGTCGTTGACGACGACGTGGACGCCCCTGGCTCGGTTGTGGGGTTGGTTCACACTGCGAGGTCGGTGTCGTTGACGATCTCGTCGATGGCGGTGGTCACCGCACCCGAGTTGATGACCTCGGCCAACTCCAGCAGACGCTCAGGATCCTTCGGCGTCGCGGCCTCGCCCGTGACCGGCGGGTACCGCCGCCGGTCGGGGCCTTGTCGCCATCCAGGTGCGTGCTCGTCCACCCGGCAAGGCTACGCATCGGGGTCAGATCTCGACCTTCTCACCCTCGTCACGAAGCGCCCTCACGAAGTGAGACCCCGCCGGGTCACGCGCGTCGGCTGAACCCCCAACAGCAAGCTCACAGACTTGCACAGGGGTGTGCGGGACCGGCGGCCGGGACCGGGTCGCCGGTGGGCGAGTACCGGCCCCGGGAAGGCCGGCCCCGGGAAGGCCG
>CAXAWD010000263.1:0-5779 GCA_963972325.1 uncultured Acidimicrobiaceae bacterium | reverse complement strand
ACTCCGTCGGTCACCACGCAGGACATGACCGAGTCGGAGATGCCGGTCATCGCATCGCTGATCGCACGTGCGCTGCGCGATCGCGACGACGATGCGGCGTTGCAGGCGGTCCGCGCCGAGGTCGCCGACCTCTGCGGCAAGTTCCCCGCCTACCCCAACGGCCTCTGACCTCGCCGACGACTCCGACCACGTAACCTGGCCGCTCGTGACGCCCGGCCTCGGTGACTTCCTCCTGATCGGTGGCGTCGCGGCCATCGTCACGTTCGTCACCACGCCGATCGTCCGGGCGGCGGCGCTCCAGCGCGGATGGGTCGTCGCTCCCAACGAACGCTCGGTCCACACGTCGCCGATCCCGCACGTGGGCGGCCTGGCGATGCTCGCCGGGTTCTGTGCGGCGTTGCTGACCGCGTGGGGCGTCGGCTCCTTCGACCAGATCTTCGAGAGCAACTCGGAACCGCTCGGCGTGCTGATCGCAGCGTTGATCGTGTTCGCCACGGGCATGCTCGATGACATCCGTGACATGGCCCCACCGGGCAAGGTCACCGGTGTCGTCCTGGCCGGCGCCGCGCTGTCGTGGTTCGGCGTCACGATCGACTTCTTCCGCGTGCCGTTCTACGACGTGCTCGTGCTGTCCAACGACTGGAAGCCGCTCGTGACCGTGCTGTGGTTGCTCGGTATGACGCAGGCGATCAACCTGATCGACGGTCTCGATGGTCTGGCTGCCGGCATCGTGGCGATCGCGTCGGCGTCGTTCTTCCTCTATTCGAACCAGCTCAACGATCTCGGTCTGGTGACCGATCGCAACATCGGCCCGCTGGTCGCGATCATCACGGCGGGCATCTGCGTCGGGTTCCTGCCGTACAACTTCAACCCGGCCCGGATCTTCATGGGCGACAGCGGTGCGTTCCTGCTCGGTCTGATGCTCGCGGTGTCGACCAGCGTCGTCGGTGGCCGGGCGGATCCGAACACGCAGCAGTTCGTCGGCCAGACGTTCTTCTTCTTCGCTCCGCTCGTGATCCCGCTGCTGATCCTCGGGGTGCCGATCCTCGACACGTCGTTCGCGATCATCCGGCGGGCGTCGAAGCGGCAGGCGCTCGATGTCGCGGACAAGGGCCACCTCCATCACCGCCTCATGAACCTCGGGCACGGCCATCGGCGCAGCGTGCTGATCCTGTGGACCTGGACGGCGCTGTTGTCGGCGTTCGTGCTGTATCCGATCCTGACCGACGAGAACCCGAGCTACCTCCCGTTCGGGATCGGCGCGCTGGCGATCGTGTTGTTCACCGTGCTGCACCCGAGCGTGCGGCGCAAGCGGGCGATGGAGGTCGAGGCGGCCCTCCAACGGCCGGCGTCCGAGCAGCTCGATCCGTCGCGACCCGAACGCCGGGAGTCCGACGCCACCGGTGAGATCAACCGGCCGGAATCGGGCGGTGACGACGAAGACGACGAAAACGACGACGGCCGGGACGGCCTGCGTGGCCGGGGAACGCCCGAGAACGACGAATCCGAGATTCCCGGTCAACAGGAGTTGCCTCTGGAGGCCGACGCCGACTAGTTTGTGCCTGCGTTCACAAACTGCCGCTGTCGCCGTGTGCGAAGCTGGAATCCCTCTGCCCCATGAAGCCGCTCATCTCCGCCCTTCGCCCCGACCGCGCCAGCGGTCGCGTCGCGCCCAGCAGCGACGACTCGCTCGGCCGCGGCATGGACCTGGCGCTCACGGTGCTGGTGTTCCTGGGTCTGGGTGCGCTGATCGACCGGTGGCTCGGTCTGTTCCCGGTGTTCACGATCACGCTCGTGCTGTTCGCATCGATCGGTGCCTTCGTTCGCATGAAGTTCGTCTACGACGCCACCATGGAACGCCACGAGGCGAGCCGCCTCGCCGGTCGGGCGCCCGCCCCGATGGAGGACGCCGCGTGAGCACCGACACACCGGCGATGGTGACGCAACTCGACGGCGAGCCCGTCGAGATCCAGATCTCCTCCGACATGGTCAAGCGGGGCCTCGTGGTCGCCCCGGTCATGATCGGCATCTGCGCCCTCATCTGGGGGTCGGCCGGTGCGTGGTCGGCGGCATTCGCGATCGGGCTCGTGCTCGTCAACTTCGCGCTGTCCGCCGCGCTGATCTCCTACACGGCCAAGATTTCGCTCGGGCTCATGATGGGTGCCACACTGTTCGGCTACCTCATCCGCCTCGGGCTGATCATGCTGGCTGTACTTCTCGTGAAGGACGCCGGTTGGATTTCGCTTCCGGCACTCGGAGCGACCATCATTGTGACGCACCTCGGACTTCTGCTCTGGGAGCTGAAGTACGTCGCGATCTCCCTTGCCCATCCTGGCCTCAAGCCTGCCCGCCCGTAACACCATTCGGAACGACCTGAACGGAACAACAACGTGCTCGCACTCGAATTCCCGCCGATCAACGAGATCCTTCGCTGGAGGGACCTCATCGACCCCATCGGTCTCAACAAGGTCGCCCTGATCTCCGTCTTCGCGGCGCTGATCTCGGTCGTGATCTTCCTCCTGGCCTCGAACCAGGACGGCATGAAGGCGCCGAAGGGCGTGCGCAACCTGGCCGAGACGATCGTCGAGTTCATCGAGAACCAGATCATCCTGCCCACCATGGGCAAGGACGGTCTGGGCTGGACCCCGTTCATGCTGAGCCTGTTCGCGTTCATCTACCTGGTGAACGTGCCCGGCATCATCCCGATCATCTACATGCCGGCCACCGCCCGTATCGCGATCCCGCTGTTCCTGTCGCTGCTCGTCTGGGTGATCTTCATCGGCGTCGGCTTCAAGCACCAGGGCATCGGCTACATCAAGAACTCGCTGATGCCGCCGGGCGTGCCGGGGCCGCTGTACATCCTGGTGATCCCGATCGAGTTCATCTCGACGTTCCTCGTCCGCCCGTTCTCGCTGACGGTGCGACTCTTCGCCAA
The DNA here is from genome assembly GCA_963972325.1 of uncultured Acidimicrobiaceae bacterium. Classification (GTDB taxonomy): domain Bacteria; phylum Actinomycetota; class Acidimicrobiia; order Acidimicrobiales; family Ilumatobacteraceae; genus Ilumatobacter. The sequence continues at coordinate 2,844 of CAXAWD010000263.1, read as the reverse complement.
CATGCTCGCCGGACACATCCTGCTCGTCACCTTCGCACTGCTCACCGAAGAGCTCGTGCAGGGCGACAGCTGGTTCCTCAAGCCGGTCGGCATCCTGCCCTTCTTCATGCTGATGTTCATCACGGCATTCGAAGTGCTCGTCGGCTTCCTGCAGGCCTACATCTTCACCATTCTCGCTGCCGTGTACATCGGCGGTGCAGCACACCCCGAGCACTGACCAGCAGTTCTCACTCTCTCCCATCCAGACAGCAACAGGAGATCAACCCCAACATGGAAGCACTCAGCATCCTCGCCCAAGCCGGTGACGCCAAGGCCGCAGCAGCGGCGAGCAGCGCCGGTTTCGCCTACGGCCTCGCGGCCATCGGCCCCGGCATCGGCATCGGCTACCTCGTCGGTAAGTCGGTCGAGGCCATGGCTCGTCAGCCCGAGGCTGCCGGCATGGTCCGCACCACGATGTTCCTGGGTATCGCCTTCACCGAGGCGCTCGCCCTGATCGGCTTCGTGGTGTTCATCCTCATCGGTCTCTGATCGATCCTGAACACCGCATTATTCGTATCCACTTCTCCCACAAGGAGCTGACGTGCTGACTGCCGTCGTCACCCGGGGATCACAGATCGAGGTGAAGTTCGTCGCCGCCGAAGAAGGCGAAGACGGACACCACACCGAAGTCGACTGTGAGTTCCCGCTCGAAGAAGGTTCAACGAGCAACTACCCCTGTGAAGAGGGGCCGAGCCCGATCGCGCCCGAGGTCAAGGAACTCGCATGGGGAGCCGGCTCGTTCATCGTGCTGGCGCTGCTCATGCGCTTCTTCCTGTTCCCTCGGCTCAAGAAGGGCATGGATGCGCGCTACGCGCACATCCGTGGTGGCCACGAACAGGCCGACAACGCCCGAGCTGCGGCTCGCGCCGAGGTGTCCGAGTACGAGTCGGCGCTCGCCACGGTCAAGGCCGAGGCGAGCGAGCGGGTCGACGCGGCACGCCACACGCTCGAAACCGAGCGTTCGGCTCGACTGGCCGAGGTCAACGCTGCGATCGCTGCCAAGCGTGAGGCAGCGGCCGCCGAGGCCGAGGCCGCTCGCGAGGCCGTCCGTGGCGACGTCGCTTCGGCGGCGGCCGATGTCACGGCCCGCACGATCGAGCTGGCGACGGGCAAAGCCCCCGACGCCGATGCGGTTCGCACCGCCGTCGAGCAGTCGATGACCGCAGGAGTCGCATCATGATCCTCGCCAACCTTTTTGCCGCCGACGACATCGATCCGGCACGTTCGGTCCACTGGTTGTGGCCCGAGCAGGCCGAGCTGATCTACGGCTCGATCGCGTCGTTGCTGATCTTCGGGGCGCTCTGGAAGTTCGCAGGGCCCGCGATCAAGAAGGCGATGGCCGAGCGCACCCAGGGCATCCAGACCGAACTCGACGAGTCCGCTGCCGCCAAGGCCGAGGCCGAAGCCGAAGCGGCGAGCATCCGCCAGGCTGCCGGCGACATCGACGCCGAGCGTCAGCGGCTCTTCGCCGAGGCCGACGCGCAAGCCGAGGCCGTGCTGGCCGATGGTCGGGCCCGCCTCGACCAGGAGGTCGCCGAGCTCGAGGCACGTGCCGCCGCCGACATCGCGTCGGCGTCCGGTCGGGTCAACGACGAGCTGCGGGCCGAGATCACCCGGATCTCCCACGCCGCCACCGAGCAACTGCTGTCCTCGGGTGCCATCGACGATGCCACCCAGCAGGATCTGATCGAATCGTTCATCTCACGAGTAGGAGCGAGCTGATGTCCGACGCACGCATCGACGGGTACGCCCGGGCACTGTTCGAGGTCGCTCGCGCCGAAGGCACGATCGACGAGGTCGAAGACGAGCTGTTCCGCTTCGCCCGCTCGTTCGAGTCGAGCGACGAACTCCGTACCGCACTCACCGACGAGCAGGTGCCGGCCGCCAAGCGCCAGGCGATCGTCGAGGATCTGCTCGGCGGCAAGGCCACCTCGACCACGACCCAGCTGGTGTCGATGGTCGTCGGCTCCGGCCGTGGTCGTGACCTGCCCGCCATCATCGACAAGTTGGTCGCCCGTGCGGCCAACTCGAAGGACCTGTCGGTGGCCGAGGTGCGCAGCGCCGTGGCCCTGACCGACGATCAGCAGACTCGCCTGAAGGCCGCGTTGGCCAATGCCACCGGCAAGCAGGTCAGCCTCAAGGTCATCGTCGACCCCTCCGTCCTGGGCGGCATCGTCGCCACCGTGGGCGACACCGTCATCGACGGCAGTGTCCGTACCCGCGTCGACCAACTCAAGAGCCGTCTCTAGACATCACGTGACGAACGCACCTCACTCGAAGACCGCAAGGGATCATCACCATGGCTGAACTCACCATCTCCGCCGCCGACATCGCATCGGCGCTCAAGAACAACCTCGAAGGGCTCGAGACCGATCTCGAAGCCCGCACCGTCGGCCGTGTGGCCGAGGTCGGCGACGGTATCGCCCGTGTGTCGGGCCTGCCCGACGCGGCCGTCAACGAGCTGCTCGAGTTCGAGGACGGCTCGGTCGGCCTCGCGCTCAACCTCGACGAAGACTCGATCGGCGCCGTCGTCCTCGGTGACGTCGACAACATCGAGGAAGATCAGACGGTCAAGGCGACCGGCCGGATCCTCTCGGTTCCCGTCGGCGACGCCATGCTCGGCCGTGTGGTCAACGCGCTCGGCCAGCCGATCGACGGCCAGGGCGAGATCGTCGGCGCCATCGACCGCCGCATGGAGGTCCAGGCGCCCGGCATCCTCGGTCGCAAGCCGGTGCACGAGCCGCTCCAGACGGGCATCAAGTCGATCGACGCGATGACCCCGATCGGTCGTGGTCAGCGAGAGCT
>CAXAWD010000262.1:0-5780 GCA_963972325.1 uncultured Acidimicrobiaceae bacterium | reverse complement strand
CCGGCCACGCAGGCCGCGGCTGGTCGCTCGCTCGCTGGCGCTCCCTCGCGTCGCAGGTCGCCGTTGGTTTCGGGAGTTCGTGCTGGGCGTTCCCCGGCCACGCAGGCCGCGGCTGGTCGCTCGCTCGCTGGCGCTCCCCCGCGTCGCACGTTGTGCCTGGCACAGCTCGCGATTCACGAGACGACCTCGTGCATCTCGGTGTCGGTGAGGCCGGCGCGGGTCGATCGGCGACGAAGGCGCCAGGCGGCCCAGCGTTCGCGCGGTGTCGGATCGTCGGGGAGTTCGCCGAGACGGCGGGCGCTGGCGTCGCTCAGCCGCAGCAGGATCGCGAGGATGATGTAGTTCGACAGCAGCGACGATCCGCCGTAGCTGACGAACGGCAACGTGATGCCGGTCAGCGGCACGACCTTGATGACGCCGCCGATGATGATGAACGCCTGCACGCCGACGATCGTGGTGAGCCCGGTGGCGAGCAACTTGTCGAACGTGCGGTCGGTGCGCAGCGCGATCCGCAGGCCGGCGCCGATCAGCAGCAGGTACGCCATCAGCACGGTGGTGGCGCCGACGAGGCCCATCTCCTCGCCGATCGCGGCGAAGATGAAGTCGTTCTGCGCCTCGGGCACCTTGTCGGGACTGCCACGACCGAGCCCGGTGCCGACGATGCCGCCGTCGCCGATGCCGTAGAGGGCCTGCACGATCTGGAATCCCTTGCCGTACTCGTCCTGCCACGGGTCGAGCCAGATGTCGACGCGGGTCTGCACGTGGCCGAACAGCTTCCACGACGCGAACGCGGCGCCGCCGAACAGGACGAAGCCGATCACGAGGTAGCTGACCCGTTCGGTCGCGACCCACATCATCACGACGAACAGGGTGAAGAACAGCAGCGACGAGCCGAGGTCGCGCTGGCCGACCATCACCATCACCGAGAAGCCCCAGGCGACGAGGATCGGCGCGATGTACTGGAGTTCGGGCAGGCGCAGCGGGCCGATCTTCCAGGTCGACGCGGCGATCAACTCGCGGCGCTCGGCGAGGTAGGCGGCGAAGAAGATCGCGAGCGCGATCTTCGCGAACTCGCCCGGCTGGAAGCTGGCCGGCCCGAGCCGCACCCAGATCCGGGCGCCGTTGATGTTCACGCCGAGCCCGGGTGTCATCGGCAGCAGCAGCAGGAAGGCGCCGCCGAAGAACAGCGTCCACTTGTACCGGGCGAGGTCGGCGGTGCGCTGGACGAGGAACAGGGTGGCGACGAACGCCGCGATCGCGACGAAGCTCCAGAGCGTCTGGAGCGCGGCGAGTTCCTCGTCGAGCCGGGTGATCATCACGTACCCGATCCCGTGGAGGAGTACGGCGACCGGGAGCAGTGTGCTGTCGGCGCCTCGGGCCAGGAACCGGACGGCGACGTGCGCGGCGCCGACCAGGACGAGCAGGACCCCGAGGAACGGCCCGATCCGGGCCGGGATCTGAGCGTTGGCGCCGAGGGACGCCAGCGTGTACGCGATCGCGGTGATGAGGCCCGCCATGACGACGAGCGTCAGTTCGGCGGACCGGCGACGCCGGACGAGCGCCGGTATCGGCGATGCTCCGGTGGCCGACATCACTCCACCCGGGCTTGGCGACGTGCCGGCCGAGACGTCACTCGTCGGGCTCCGTCGTCGGCGTGGGCGTCAGACGCTCCGACACGAACCGCTCGGCGCTCGCCTGTGATTCGAAACTCGGTTGGTTCTCGACGAGGGCGACCTTGTCGTCGTCGAGTTCGTCTCGGAACGGACCGAACGCCTCGCGCGTCGGGTCGAACCACAGCACGCTGTCTTCGCGGCCCTGGTAGATGACGACCTGCCCGTCGTCGTCGAACGCCACGAAGTAGCCGGAGCGGGCCCAGGCGGCGAGGATCGCGAACCCGAGGATCAGGACCGCGGCGACGCCGAGGACGAGGACGAACCGGGTCAGTCGAGCGAGCCGCTTGGGCTTCGGGGCGGCGGCGTCGGTCGGGGTGGCGTCGTCGGTCGAGCCGGCGTCGGGGTCGACGATCGGTACCGCGGCGCCCGGCACGGGGGTGACGTCGTCACCGCCGTCGTACAGCGCCGTGGAGTCGTCGCCGTCGTCGTCGCCGTCGCGGTCGTCGCGGTCGTCGGGAGGGTCGGCGACGATCTGGGTTTCGCCGGTGGTGTCCTGGTCGCCGTCGTGCCAGACGGGGACGACGTCGAACTCCTCGGTCGGGTCGGGTGGGTCGTCGCCCTCGATGACGTCGACCACGACGACGGTGATGTTGTCGCGGCCACCGGCCTCGTTGGCGGCGTCGACCAGTGCTTGCGCCGCCGCGTCGGGATCGTCGGCGTGCTCGTTCAGGATCGTGGTGATCGCAGCGTCGGTGATCTCGTCGACGAGCCCGTCGCTGCACAGCACGAACCGGTCGCCGCGGATGATCGGCATCGTCCACGAGTCGATCCGGACGTACGGCTCGATGCCGAGCGCCCGGGTCACGATGTTGCGGCGAGGGTGCGTGCGGGCCTCGTCGCGGGTGATCGCGCCCTCGGCGACGAGTTCCTGCACGAAGCTGTGGTCGATCGTGAGCTGGCGGAGCCGGCCGTGGCGCAGCACGTAGCTGCGCGAGTCGCCCACGTTGGCAACGGCGAACGCCTCGCCGTCGTGCGGGTCGGTGACGACCGCGATCGCGGTGACGGTGGTGCCCATACCGGCCTGGTCGGGGTCTTCCATCGAGCCGTGGTAGATCTCGGTGTTGGCCTCGCTGATCGCGTCGACGACGTCGTCGAGCGTGTTGGCCTCGGTCATCGGGAGGCGTTGGTCGAGCCGCTCGACCGCCATCTCGCTGGCGACTTCGCCGGCGAGATGTCCGCCCATGCCGTCGGCGACGACGAAGAGGCCCTCGCCCGCGTACAGGTGGTCTTCGTTCTGGGCTCGCAGCTGGCCCTCGTGCGTGGCACTACCCCAGCGCAGAACGGCCACTACTGGGCCTCCAGCACGGTGTAGCCGACCTGGATGCGGTCGCCGGTGTGCACGGTGTGGCGCTGGGTGAGCTTGGCCCCGTTGAGGTAGGTGCCGTTGCGTGACGCGAGGTCGTCGACGACGACCTCACCGTCGGCGGTCGAGATCGTGGCGTGGTGCGAGGAGATGTAGGCGTCGTCGGTGATCACGATCGTGTTGTCGGCCTCTCGGCCGATGGTGACGGTCGAGCCGAGCGCGAACGTGGTGCCGCGCCGCTCTTTCGGCTCGAGGGTGACGAGCCGGGCGGGGGTGCCGCGCCGGCCCTTGGCCGGTTTGGTGCGGCGGCGGCCGGCGGGTGCAGGCACACCACCGGCCGGGGTGGGTGCGGGCTGCGGGGCCGGGATGTCGGCATGGCGGGCGTTGGCGGGCTGGCGGACCTCGCTCCACACCGCCCACAGCACGCGGGCGAAGAACAGGTACAGCAGTGCCAGCAGCACCAGCTTGAGGACGTCGAGTACCTGGTCGGTCATGGGAGTCGGGTGCGGGGTGGGGTCACGAGGCTTCGAAGCGAACGCTGACGGAGCCGACGGTGATGATGTCGCCGTCGGCGAGGCGATGGTCGGCCGTGAGGCGTTCGCCGTTGACCGATGTGCCGTTGGTGGAACCGAGGTCGGCGATCACGAACCCGCTGCCGGAGCGGCTGATCTGTGCGTGGTGACGGCTGGTGTTGCCGTCGGGGATGGCGATGACGCAGTCGGCGAGCCGGCCGATCAGGTTGACGTCGTCGACGAGTTCGATCCGGTCGCCGGACGGCATGACGATCGTGCCCGGCCGCTTGCCGGGCTCGGACTGCTTGAGCTGTGACGCGATGCCGAAGTGGCCGGCGCGCAGCGAGTTGTCGACGCGCAGGTCGACCGAGACGGGCCCCATGAAGTGGTAGCCCTCTTCGCGGGCGTATTCGCGGACCGCCTCGACGAGTTCGGTACGCAGTGCGTCTTCGATGTCGGCGAAGCCCGCATGGTCGTCGGCGGAGAGCATCACGGTGAAGTCGTTGGGCACGATTCGTTGCCCCTTCACGTCGACGGAACGGTGGTCGTCCATCTCCCTGATGAGGCGCCGACCGAGCTCGATCGGGCGGATGGAGTTGCGGGAACGACGGAACACGCCCTCGACCATACGCTCCAGGCGACCTTCGAGTCCTTGCATGCCCATGGTCGGAGCAAGGCTAACGGTTGTCGCCGCGTCCGTGAACGATGTGCCGGCGCGTATCTGGGCGGCTCCCGGCACCTCTGTGTCATCAGGGTTCACGACGGGGGTGAGACAAATGGGGGTTCGTACGCAGGCCAGACGGTCGGTGATGATCCTGTTGCTCGGCGCGGGTGCGGTGGCCTTGGGGGTGTCGACGCAGCTCGATCGGATCTGGTGGATCCTGGTGTTCTTCCTGGTCGGCATGACCTGTCTGTCGTTACTGCTGCTTCAGATCAACGATGCGCTGGCAGCTCGGCTGCGCACGGGCGAGTTCCGGTGGTGGCCGTGGGCGTTCGCCGGCATGACCGTGCTCGGGCTGGTGGTCGTGGCGTACTCGGTGGCGAACGAGTCATACCCGATCGTCGCGATCGCCGGCATGGTGCTGTCGACGCTCGGCATGATCGGGCTGTTCCTGTGGGTCGGTCGCCACGACGCGGCCGCCGTCGGCGGTGGCGACTCGCCGTCGATCGGGGTCGGCAGCGCCGCCTGGTACGGGTTCGAGGCGATGGCGGTCGGCATCGGGCTGTTCCTGATCTCCGACGGCACCGCGTCGATCGTCGGGTCGATCGCGTGGCTCGGCGGGCTCGTCACGATCAAGATCGGTTCGATCCCGTATCTCGAGTCGCGCGGCGACGACCTCGCACGGACGGTGCGGGTGCTCGCCGACGTGACCCTGCTGGGGTTGTTCGTGATGTTCGCCGGCGCGTTCACGTCGAACGCGATCCTCCTCCTGGTCGGGTTGTCGGTGGTGACGGCGGCCCTGTCGATGCTCGGGGTGGGTGCACTCTCGCTCGACTGCCCCGTGCGCAAGGCGTGGTGGGCGATGGGACTGGCGCTGTTCGGGATGGCCGTGGTGTGGGGCTGGATGGCGTACGTCCTGCAGAACCCCGGCCTCGCGTTCGTGCTCGGGTTGATGATCGCGTTGACGGGTGGGTTCTTCGTGCTGCGCGGCGAGGGCATCGTGCTGTTGATGTTGGCCGGCTACCTGCTCGCCTGGGGGCTGGTCGACCGGTCGGTGACGATCGCCGAGACGGTGCCGACCGTGACCGGCAAACCGGTGCAGATCGTCGCGCTGGGTGATTCGTTCATCTCCGGTGAGGGCGCGCCGACGTTCTTCGAGGGGACGAACGAGGCCGGTGGCAACCAGTGTCGGCGGTCGCCGACGGCGCATCCGTACCTGATCGCGCAGGCGTTGGAGACGAACGTCCTGTCGCTCGCCTGCTCGGGCGCAAAGATCGCCGACCTGACCACCTGCGGCCAGATGTGGCCCGACGGCCGGCGGTGTCGGGCCCACCCCGAGCCGGTGGAGCCGGCGGTCGGCGGTGACGTCACCGAGGACGGGGACGGTGACAGTGGTGACGGCACGGGTGACGGCGCCGGTGCTGATGATGCCGCTGACGGCGCGGGTGGTGATGCGGCGGCCGAGGTGCTGGTCGCGGACCCGGATGCCCCGAACCCCCTGGTGGGGGTGTGGGGCGACGCGCTCGCGCTCGACGTCGACAACCCACCGGGCGCGCTACCGCAGTTGGTGTCGGCGATCGACCGTGGTGCCACCACCGGGGCCGCCGTGGGGCTGTTGGGCATGGGCGGCA
>CAXAWD010000261.1:0-5806 GCA_963972325.1 uncultured Acidimicrobiaceae bacterium | reverse complement strand
TGCTCGATCGGCACGTTGGCCCATGGCGAGACGGTGTCGTTCGACATCGGTGGCGTCGTCGACGCCGAACGCACCGAGCCGATCGCATCGTCCGTCGCGGTCGAGAGCGGCACCGCCGACCCCGACCCGACCAACGACAGCGACACCGCCGTCACCGCGGTGGCTCCCACGGCCGACCTGTCGGTCGTCAAGACCGGCCCGTCGACGGTCGTCCGTGGCACCGCCGTCAGCTGGCAGATCGTCGTGGCCAACGCCGGTCCGTCCACGGCCGTCGACGTGGTGCTCTCCGACCAGCTTCCCGACGGTCTCCGCGACGTGTCGGTCTCCGACGCCGATCTGGTGTGCGACCTGACCGACGGCGACGTCACCTGCACCTGGGCGGCGCTCGCAACAGGCGAGTCCCGGACGGTCACGATCGACGCGCTCGTCAGCTCGACCTACGCAGATTCGGATCTGCTCAACACCGCAGCGGTATCGAGCGCCACGTACGATCCCGACGAATCGAACGACACGTCGGGCGTCAGCAGCTCCACCGGTGCCGAGTACGACCTGTCGGTGCTCAAGACGGTCGCCGACGACACCGTCGCGTACTTCGCGGAGACGACGTTCACGTTCGTCGTCGCCAACGACGGGCCGTCGGCAGCGGCCGGTGTGGTCGTCACCGACGTGCTGCCCGAGGCGCTCGAGGTGATGCGGACCCCGGCCGGTTGCGCAGTGTCCGGTCGCACGATCACCTGTGACGCCGACGAGCTCGATGCCGGCGACACCGCGACGTTCGACGTCGTCGTGCGAGGTCAGATCCCTGGGCCGGTGGAGAACTGCGCGACGGTCGCCGGAACCGGCCCCGGCGTCGATCCGGATGCCACCAACGACGAGTCCTGCGCCTCGCTCGAGGTCGGCGACGCCGCCGAGCTCGTCGCCACCAAGACCACGATCACGAGCAGTGCGATCGTGGGATCGACGATCGAGTGGGTGGTCACCCTCACGAACCGCGGTCCATCGCCGGCGCGACAGGTCGTCCTGGTCGAACGACCGGCCACCGGGCTCACGTTGACCACCGCGACGCCCTCGATCGGCCAGTTCGACGCAGCGTCCGGCCGCTGGACGCTCGACCAGCTCGATGTCGGAGCGTCGGCGACGCTGACGGTGCGCACTCGGGTCACCGCTGCCGGCACGTTGACGAATGCCGTTTCGGCGTCGAGTCCCACGGCCGACGCCGCCGCCGCCCGGGCGGGCACACCCTCGCGGGCGATCGTGGCGGCATCCACGGCCACCGTCGCCGCCACCTCGGGCGGGACGACGCCCGCGACCGGCGCCGAGAGCGCGAGCATCGCCCGGGCCGCCTGGTGGATCCTCCTCGGCGGTGTCGGCCTGTGGGCGATCACCCGCCGCCGCCGTCTCGGCACCGGCTGAGTCTCGTAGCCTCCCCACGATGGGGGAGGTGCTCGAACGCCCGCGTCTGATCGCGTCACCGGTGTTCGCCGGGTCGGTCGGGCTGCTCCTGCTGAACGACCATGTGCTCAAGCAGGCGTGGCCGGGCTTGGTGACCGGCAAACTCAGCGACGTCGCCGGCGTGGGGATGGCGGCGATCGCGCTCACCGCACTGCTTCGGGTCAGGGCGGTCTCGTTCGTCCTGGTCGCTGTTGCGTTCACGTTGCTGAAGACCGTGCCGGCGGTCGCCGACGTGGCCGCGATCGTGCTCGGCGGTCGAACGCTCACCGACCCGACCGATCTGCTCGCACTGGGGGCGCTCGTACCGTTGTGGACGTGGTTGTCGGCCCGAGGGTGGTCGACGGCGGCTCGGCCCGTTGCCTCGTCATCGTCGCCGCGTCGCCCGTTGTGGGTCGTGCCGGTCCAGATCGCCGCGCTCGGCGTCGCCGTCGTCGCCACCACCGGCTCGAGCTGCGGTCCCGATGGGCTGTACGACGTCCGGGCGATCGACGGCATCGTCTACGCCAGGGCCGGCACCGACGTCTGGGTCAGCGACGACGGAGGCGGCACCTGGCACCCGTCCGACATCGACCCGTTCGACCCTCGCTTCGACCCGGGCCCGGACGAGCCGGTGTGCGTCGGCGATCGATGTTTCGACGTCGTCGGGTCCTTCTGGGGCGACGAGGACCTGTCGGTCGTGGAATCCACTCCGGACGGGCCGGTGGTGCTCCTGGCGCTGTCACCCGCCGATCGCAGTGCATTCGAGCAGCGGATCGATCCGTACTGCGGCTTGTCGATGATGAACGGCGTCGCGGCGGTGCAGGTCGGCGACGACGTGCACCTCGTGGTCGACATGGGCGAGGCAGGTGTGCTGCACCGTGGCGTCGACGAGAGGTGGGAATGGGTGGCGGTCGGGCCGTGGGGGCTCGACGGCGGCGACGTCACGTTCCTCGGACACGCGGTCGCGTCCGGTCCGGAGCGTTCCTGGTATGCGTCGGCGTGGTTGGCCCGCTCCCTGTTGGTCGGCGCTCCGGTCCTGGCGTTCGCCGGCGCGGTCGGTGTCACCGTGCTCGCTGCTCGGCGCGGCCGCAGCGCGATCGCCGCCGCACTCCTCGGTGCCCTGCTCGGCCTGGCGGTGCTCGCTCCCTCGCTGCTGTTCCTGATGTTCCTGTCGGAAACACCGGTGGACCGACTCGGGTCGTCCGTCGGTATGGGAGCGTTCCTGGTCCTCGTCGCGGCCGGCGGGCTCGCGCTGCTCGCGGGATGGTTCGGTCGTTCGGTCCGCCCGATCGCCGACGAACCGGCATGGCCACCGCCGGGTCCGTGACCACACGCCACGGGGCTAGCGTTTCCGGGATGGCGTTCCGTGGCATCCCGGCCGAGGTCATCCAGTTCTACGACCGGCTCGAGGCCGACAACTCGAAGGCGTTCTGGGAGGCCAACAGGCACATCCACCGCGACCTGGTGAAGGCCACGGCGAGCGCCCTGGCAGAGGAGTTGGGCGAGTACGGGCCGTTCCATCTGTTCCGGCCGCACAACGACTTGCGGTTCTCGAAGAACAAGCCGCCGTACAAGACGCACCAGGGTGCGTACGGCGAATCGGAGGGTGGCGCCGGGCACTACTTCCAGATCTCGGCGGCCGGGTTGATGTGCGGCACCGGGTACTACGCGATGGCCAAGGACCAGCTCCGACGGTTCCGCGAGGCGGTGGTCGCGGAGCACACCGGTTCCGAACTCGCCGCCATCGTCGACGACCTCGCCGCGCGACGGTTCAGGATCGGAGCGATCTCCGAGTTGAAGACGGCCCCGCGGGGCTTCGACAAAGACCACCCCAGAATCGAGCTGATCCGACGCAAGGGGCTGATGCTGTCGAAGGACTTCGGCACCCCGAAATGGATCCACACCAAGCAGGCGGCCACGAAGATCCGATCGGTCTGGGCTGCGGCCGCGCCCATGAACGAATGGCTCGACGCCCACGTCGGGCCGAGCAACCTGGAGCCCGACGGCTTCTTCGGCTGATCGTCGCAGCGGCGACTTCGAGGTCGTCAGATGACCCGTCGGTGGTCGGTTTCGACCGCGAGGAGGATCCGGTCTCGAACCGCTGCGGCATCGCGGTACGGGATCAGCGGCACGGCGAGGAAACCCGCGGCGGTTCGGACGTTGATCGTGGCGAGACCCTTCCGGCGCTCGAAGAAGCTCTGCGACACCGTGACGACCTGCGCCTTGTGGAGCGGCACCTCTGCCGTGTGACGGGCCACGAACCGATACGCCTCCGCGACCCGGTCGCCGTCGAGGCTCCAGCGGCGCAGACGCCACTGCCGACGAGCCGCCGCCCATCTGGCGGCGACCGCCCCGAGGAGGAGCAACGACCACCATCCGAACACGACCCAGGACGGCACGGCCAGGAGCACCGCCACCACGGCGACGCCACGGGTGGCCTTGAACACGAACCAGCGCGAGATCGATCGGTCGAGGTCCGGCTCGTCGGCGTGGCCGAAGACCATCGTGCGCAATGCCGCCACCTCGGCGGGGCGCGTGCCGGGCAGGCTGATGTCGTTCTCGCCGAAGGTTCGGAGCCTGAGCAACGTGAACCCGAGCCAGCGTTGAGGCGGTGACTCGTCGGTGGTGATCGACTGGATCCGTCTGATCGTCGACGATCGGCTCGTGGTGCTCACGAGCCCCGCCGTCCGTCGGAGCCCGGTCCTCGTGCGGACGAGTGTCAGATCCCAGTTGGTCAACAGCTCGCGCGCGAGCTGGAGCACCGTTCCCACGATGGTCGCCGCCACGATCATGGCGACGACGAGCGCGGTCACGGCGATGGCCGACCCCCCGCCGACATCACCACCACGGTCGACGAGGCGTTCGAGACGCGACCCGACGTCGAGCTGTTCGTCGAGTTCGCCGGCCAGCGCGATCAGGGGAGCGAATGCCGCGAGACCCGCCCAGGGCACCTTGGTGACGCCGACCCGAACCAGTTCGGCGGGCGTTCGCCGGAGCACCACCTCGTCGAGTTCCTGGGTGCCGGACGCAGGCTGCTCGGTTCCCGAGGCGACGGGCCGGGAGTCCGCTGCGACCCGACGGAGCGCCTCGGCACGCTTCTCGTCGATCGCATCGATCACGAACTCGACTCCCGACGATCCGGCCGTGTCGACGGACGCACTCACCAGACCGACGAACCGGTGGACGAGCCGCTGCTCGATGGCGACGCTCTGGACGCGGTCGAGCGGGATCACCAGCCGCTCGACCGAGAGGATGCCCCGCGTCACCACGAGTTCGTCGTCGTCGACCATGAACGTGAACCGCCACCAACTCAGCGCCGAGAAGACCAGCAGCGCCGTGGCCGCCGCGGCCGCCAGCACGCCGATCGCGAGCCCCAGACCGCCGTTGCTCACGAACAGGACGGCTGCGATGACCGCCGACATGCCGAGACGGCGGGTGAATCGCACGGCGATGAACATGAGTGCGATCGGCGATTGCCGAGCCGGGAGCGCGAGACGGCTGCGGTCAGCGTCGGTCGCCGTGCCCGGTGTCGGTGGTGCCCAATCGGGGGCGCCGTCCTCAGGCGGCATCGGTGTCGATCTCTGCATCCGCGAGTACGCCGGCGCGGTCGGCGACGAGTTGCTTCAGGCGATCAGCGACATCGGTGTGCAAGCCGGGGATGGAGACCTCGCCGCCCGCTGTGCGGAGCTGGAGTGACGCGAGCCCGTACCGGCGCTCGACGGGCCCCCTCGTGATGCTCACGTGTTGCACGCGTGCGAACGGGATCGTCGCGACCGACCGTCCGATCACGCCGCGTCGGAACGAGAGGTCGTGCTCGCGCACGACGTATCCCATGTGGGCGACCTCGATCCGATGCGCGGTGCCGACGGCGGCGACGAGGGCAAGCGCCGCGGCGCCGACGAAGACCGCCACCCACGACGAGGTGGCCAGCGCCGACGCGACGGTGACCAGGGCCACGGCGCCGGCGAACCCGAGTGCGAACATCGTGCGCAGACGCGCGTAGGCGGGGTCGAGCGGTTCGAACGGGTGATCGTCGAGCCTCGGGAGATCGGATACGTCGATCGCCGGGTTGGCGAAGTCGAGTACGGGATCGCCGTTCGTGTCGTCCACGAGCCGATCGTACCGAGCGCCGATCGAAGGTCGTCTCGGCGGACTCGCGCACGGATTCAGGTCAGGTCGACGCCGATCTGCTCCGATCCGCGGTCGAGGATCGCCCGGGCGGATGTGTGGTCGTCGAGCGACCGGTACGCCTCGGCCAGCGCCCGGTAGGCCCGCTCGTGATACGGGTCGGTGTCGAGCGCCGGTCTGGCGGCGGCGATCGCCCGATCGGGCTGCCCCATCGCGACCAGCAACTCGGCCGCGCGGCATGCCGCTC
>CAXAWD010000260.1:0-5814 GCA_963972325.1 uncultured Acidimicrobiaceae bacterium | reverse complement strand
GGTCGGGGCGGCGCACGGCGCCGACCACGTCGGCGAGCCACTCGATGCTGTCGCGGGTGATCGGGTCGACGACGAGTTGCACGTGCGCCGCTCCGGCCGCCTCGAACTCCAGCAACCGGTCGGCAATCTCGGTCGCCGAGCCGCGCACGGGCCGAACCGCTTCGCCCCCGTCGTAGTCGCCCATGACGCGGCCGGCGCCGCCATCGAGCTGCACCAGCACACACGCGGTCGCAGCGACCTCGCCAGGGTCGCGGCCGATCGCGGCGAGGCGTTCGTCGATGCGTTCCCGCTCCCGGACGAATCCCTCGACCGAGTTGCCGTACTGACTCCACCACATGTTCCACGAGGCCACGTACGGCAGGGTGATGTCGAGCATCCGGTCACCGATCGAGCCGACCATCAGCGGCGGGCCACCCGGTCGGGGCGAGCGGGGATGCAGCACACACCGATCGACGTCGTAGAACTCGCCGTGGAAGTCGATCGATCCGTCCGTGAGCAACGTCCGGATGATCGTGAACGCCTCCTCGAACCTGCTGACGCGTCGATCGAACGGGAACCCGAATGCGTCGTATTCGCGTCGGTTCCACCCGGCGCCGAGTGCCACGGTCAGGCGGCCCTGCGAGATGGCGTCGACGGTCGCGGCCTGCTTGGCGAGCATCGCCGGCGCGTGGAAGCTCGTGGACGCGACCAGCGGGCCGATCTCGATCGTGGTCGTCACCGCGGCGATCGCCGCGAGGGAGGTCCCCCCCCCCCACGGGCCACGCGGGCCGCCCTCGAGGTCGTACAGCAGATGGTCGCCGAGCCACAACGAGTCGAACCCCGCCGCCTCCGCGGTGCGCGCCATCTCGATCAGTTCGGGGAACGGCACCTCCCACTCGACCTCCGGCAACTGCACCCCGATCTTCATCCGACGATCCATGAACGAAGTGTGCCACGGTCGCACCAGCGTCCGATGAGGTGCCGCAGCACGGGTGCCGGCGAACGTTTCAGTGCTCGGCGAGCCAGACCAGGACCGAGCGGACCCGACGGTTGCTCTCGGGCTCGTCGCTCAGGTGGAGCTTCGAGAAGATCGAGTTGATGTGTTTCTCGACCGACTTCTCGCTGAGGTGCAGGCGGTCGCCGATCGCACTGTTGCGGAGGCCCTCGGCGATCAGCGCCAAGACCGCTCGTTCGCGTTCGGTCAGGTCGTCGAGCGGGGACGGACGGCTCGACCGGGCCTGCACGAACACCTCGATCGCCGCCGCGTCGATCGACGAACTCCCCGAGCAGACGGCGTCGATCGCCCTCGCCAACTGGCGCCGGTCGGCGACGTTCTCCTTGAGGAGGTAGCCGAGCCCTTCGGTTCCCTCGTCGAGCAGCTCGATCACGTAGTCGGCGTCGAGGTACTGGCTGAGCACGATCACGCCCGTGTCGGGATGGGCCGAGCGGATCTCCCTGGCGCCTCGGATCCCCTCGTTGGTCAACGTCGGCGGCATCCGGACATCGGTGATCACCAGGTCGGGGCGGTGCTCCTCGACGCAGGCGAGCAGGCCCGGCAGGTCCTCGGCCTCGGCCACCACCTCGACGTCGTCGAGCGTCGCCAACACCGCCTGCACGCCCTGGCGCAGCAGCAGCGCGTCGTCGGCCACCACGACCCGCCTCATGCCGGCACCTCGGTCGCGACCTGGAGCGTGTGCGGCAGGCGTGCCGTCACGACGGTGCCGGCACCCGGCGACGTGTCGATCGTGAGCTCGCCGTCGAGCGCACCGACCCGGTCGTCCATGTTGAGCAGGCCGCGCGAGTCGGCGAGCGCCTCGGCGTCGAAGCCCGGACCGTCGTCGGCGACGGTGACCACGAGGTCGTCGCCGTCGGCGACCAGCGAGATCGTGATCGTCGCGTCGGGGCCGGCGTGTTTGGTCGCGTTCTGGATGGCCTCGACACACACGAAGTACAGCGCGACCTGGGTGCTGGCGTCGATCGCCCCCGAGGTGCTGTCGACGATGTCGATCCGCAGCGGCGACCGGCGGGCGACGGCGTGCAACGCCCGCGCCAGCCCCAGCTCGTGGAGTCGAGCCGGGTACACACCCTGCGCGAGGTCGCGCAGCTCCTCGACGGCCTCGGTCGCCTCGTGGTGCAACGCCATGAGCGACTCGCCGGTGGGCGCCCGGCCCTCCTCGGCCAGTTCGGCCGCCAGCCGCAGCTGGAGCGACAGCGACACGAGACGCTGCTGTGCCCCGTCGTGGAGGTCGCGTTCGAGGCGCACCCGTTCGGCGTCGGCCGCGACGAGCAGGCGGCGGCGCGACTCGCGCAGCGCCCGCTCCGCGGCCTGCAGCTGCCGGTTCTGTCGGATCGACCGTTGCAGGCTGCGCAGGTGCACGAGGTTGAGCTCCTGGATGTCAGCCATGACCAACCACATGTTGGCGCCCACGTAAGCGAGGATGACCGTCAGGTACAGCCATCGAGGGGCTACGTCGTCCAGTCCGACCCCGTCGGTGGTGAAACTGATGAACGAGATCACGACGGCGACCAGGATCGTTCCCGGCACCAGGCGCCGAACCAGACGACGATCGAGGTAGGTGGCGGCGAGCACGACCGGGCCGATCACGTTCTGCATCGCGATCGGCAGCGTGTCGGGCAGGATGATCACCAACGGGAACAGCAGGTACCACGCGCCGAGGTTCGCCCACAGGATGCCGCGCCGGAGGTCGCCCCGGCGGAAGTGCGGGCCTGCCATCCACCGGAACGGCAGCACCAGCAGGATGCACCCGGCCAGCACGGCGAGCCACCACGCCTGCAGGATCACGGCGAACGCCCCGACCCCGACCGCGAAGACCGTGATCGCCCGCTGGTCCGACGCGTTGTTGGCGATCAGCCAGTCCTTTGCGTTCCGTCGCACGTCGGGGATCTCCGACTCGGCGATCGACAGGAGTTCGATGTCGTCGCCGGCGGCGTCCGTCGGGTCGATCATCGGTTCCGTGGTCGTCGTGCCGGGCGATGTGTCGGGCATGGCCGGAGGCTAGACGCCCCATCCCGGACGGCTCCTGACCGCCCGACGACCCGACCGACCGTGGCCACCGTGCGCCGACCGTCAGCCCTGCACCCCGTGGGACGTGCGGAGGATGCGCTGGTTGCCGTCGTCGTCGACCATCACGTACGCGACCCACCACCGGTCGGGGTCGGACCCGACCCGGATCTGGGTGCGCTCGGGCGAGTTGGTGTCCGCCTTCGCCTCGACCCGGCCGACGATGCTGCGGTAGTAGCCGTTCGGGCCGACGGAGTACGGGTTGTCCTCGAACAGCACGATCAGGTCGTGGTCGCCGGGGTCGCTGACCGACCACACGAAGTCGATCGTGTCACCGCCGATGAAGTTCTCGTTGCGTCGCAGCGACACGCTCGGCGCCGCCGGGAAGTACTCGCGGGTGGCGATGAGGTCGCCGAAGATGTCGACGTAGCCGATCCAGTAGTCGTCGCCCTTGCCGACGGTCGTGGTGTGGATGTCGTTCGTGTCGATCAGCACGTTGCGATCACGGATCGGGTCGGCGGGGTTGGTGAGCGTGCCAGACGTGCGCCACAGGCCGACCCAATCGCAGGGCCCTTCGAGCGGCGAGTCCCAGTTGAGCCGGTTCTCGCCGTTCGAGATCGTGATCCACACGGCCGGGGCACCGAGGTAGCTCGTGGCGCCGATCCGCTTGGCGTACTCGGTGCGTACGTGGTCGAGGACCGTCGGGATCAACGTGGTGCAGCCGCCGTAGTCGCGCCCGTCACCACGGTCGACGCGGACTCGTGTGTCGTCGTCGCGCCCGTTGAGCACGGTCATGTTGCGGATCTGCGAGTACGGGTTCGAGCCGATCGCGCTCGGCACGTGCGGCACGGGGTCGCGCGGGTTGGCCACGGCGAACGACACCGGCACGTACGTCGCGTGGTGGCCGACCATCTGCTCGGACATCGATCGAGGCGCACCGAACGTGTAGGTCGCCACCTCGTCGCGGGCGTAGCCGAGGCCCATCATGTCGTCGACCAGGTCGAGGGACGCGACCGTCGCCAGGGCGCCGCCGAGGCTGTGGCCGGTGAAGTACACCCGGGCGTCGGACACACCGGCCCGGTGGTTGGCCCGCAGCACCTCGAGCAGTTGATCGCGAACGGCCAGGTAGGCGCCGGCGAACCCGCCGTGGACGGCGTTGGAGACGATCTGACCGTTCGGGAGCTGCCACGGCACTCGGGTGGCGCTGATGTCGGTGATGATGTCGACCAGATTCAGTTCGGTGCCACGGAACGCCACGGCGAGATCGTTCGTCTCGGTGTTGCGGGCGACGATCACCTCGGTGTCGGTCAGAGCGCCGAGCAGGCCGTGGCTGCCACGGATCGCCGCGACGAGCTTCCAGCACGACATCTGCGGTGCGAAGTGCACGGCCTCGTCACCGATCAGGTGCAGGAGTTGACCAGCCTGCGCCTCACCCGGCTCCACCTCGTAGGCCCGCGACGACAGGCCGAACATCGTGCGAGCGGTCGCGGTCTCGTAGCCGGTGCCGGTGGAGCCTCGGCACTCGTCGCGGATGTCGTCGTCACGGGTGTCGACCTTGCGGTCCGGTGCACCCGACACCGACGCCGCCGTGAACACACCACCATCGACCGTCCCCAGATGATCCGCCACCACATCCACCGACGAATGCACCGAATTCTGCAAACACACCTCACCATCAACACCGATCGGCGCCACCGCCACATTCGGATCCACCGAACCCGGCCCGAAATTCACGTTCGACCCCACCGGCGGATCCGACTTCACATCCGACGACACCAACAACCCGAACCCCAACCCCGACGCCTCCACCGGCGTCACATTCACGATCGCCGCATCACCCGGCGAACCATCCACCCCGAAACACAACTGACCCGACGGCGCCAGACGACTCCCACCCAACCCCTCACGGGTGTCCACCTTGCGAGCCGGCGCACCCGACACCGACGCCGCCGTGAACACACCACCATCGACCGTCCCCAGATGATCCGCCACCACATCCACCGACGAATGCACCGAATTCTGCAAACACACCTCACCATCAACACCGATCGGCGCCACCGCCACATTCGGATCCACCGAACCCGGCCCGAAATTCACGTTCGACCCCACCGGCGGATCCGACTTCACATCCGACGACACCAACAACCCGAACCCCAACCCCGACGCCTCCACCGGCGTCACATTCACGATCGCCGCATCACCCGGCGAACCATCCACCCCGAAACACAACTGACCCGACGGCGCGACGTCGGCGACGGCGGGTGAGGTGACCACGACCGCGCCGATCAGTGCCGTGGTGGCGGCGGCGGCCACTGCCGCCCACCGTCGGATACGCGTGTTCCTCGACTGGTCGTGTCCCATCCGACAAGTATCCGGGAGGGCCGTGACCAGGTGGAACGGTGGTGACCCGCCGCCCGGGGAGGGTTATCCCTACCCGGCGCCGCCGGGTGTCGGCTCGAAGACGCGACCGTCGTCGAGCCGGACGGTTCGGGTCGTGCGGATCCGATCGAGGAACTCCCGGTCGTGGGTGACGACGAGCACCGTGCCGGGGAACGTGTCGAGCGCCTGCTCCAACTGTTCGATCGCGGGGAGGTCGAGGTGGTTGGTCGGCTCGTCGAGCACGAGGAGGTTGGCGCCGTTCGCCATCAGGAGCGCCAGGGATGCCCGCGTGCGCTCCCCCGGCGACAACGACGCCGTCGGCCGTTCGATGTGATCGCCGACCAGCCCGAACTTGGCCAGCAACGTGCGGGCATCGCCGACGTCGAGGCCGGTGGCGTCGACGAACGAGCGGACGAGCGTGGCGGCACCGGTGA
>CAXAWD010000259.1:0-5817 GCA_963972325.1 uncultured Acidimicrobiaceae bacterium | reverse complement strand
CCCGGGACGCAGGCCGGGCCGCCCCCCCCCGCCGGTCCCCTGGCTCGGACCGCCACCCGGGCACCGACCCCCACCCGGTCCCTGGCCACCGCCGCCCGGACGGGGTCGCCGCCGCGGGCCGAGGTGATGTCGGGTTCGCACGCCTCATTGCAGCAGGATTCGGTAGCTCCGTCGGCGCGTCGTCGGTGCCCGAGCGATCCTCGAGCGACGTGGACCTACGACGCGTCGCGGGAAGCGCGCAGCGGGCCATCCGACGTCGTTCCCGCGAGCGGGATCGTGAGTCGGAACGTGGCGCCGTCGCCCGGCCCGGCTGATGTGGCGACGACGTCACCACCGTGGGCGCGAGCGAGGCTGCGGGCGATGGTCAAGCCGATGCCGCGCCCGGCGCGGCTCGGGTGACCGCCCGCACCGCCACGATCGGATGCTCGATAGAAGCGTTGGAAGATGCGTTCGAGCTCGCCGGCCGGGATGCCGGGCCCGGTATCGCTCACATCGACATACGCAGAGGAGCCGGCTCGGCCGGCCCTGAGCGTCACCGTGCCGTCCGCCGGCGTGTGGCGCAGTGCGTTGCCCAACAGGTTGGAGAGCACCTGCGTCAGTCGGTCGCCGTCGCCACGAACGAGCAGGGTTCCCGGCGTGGCGTTCGTGTCGATGATGAGCGACACGTTTTCGTAGTCGAACTGCGGCCGGAGTCGTTCCGCGGCCGCGGCGGCCACGGCGCCGAGGTCGAGGTCGGTGAGATGGACCTCGAGCGTGCCTTCGTCCGCCCGCGACAGCAGCGTCAGGTCGTCGATCAATCGCTGCAGGCGGGACGCCTCGTCGGCGATCGCCGCGAACACCTCGGGGGAGGGTTGCACGACGCCGTCGATGAGACCCTCGGTCTGCCCGCGGATGACGGTGATCGGTGTGCGCAACTCGTGGGTCACTTCGCCGAGCAACTGGGTACGGCGCTGTTCGGTGGTGGCGAGGTGGTGACCGAGCTCGTTGACATCGTCGGCCAGCGAGGCGAGTTCGGTCTCGGCGGGCACGGGAACCGCGAGGGCGTAGTCACCGGTGGCCATCCGGCGTGCCGCCGCTCGGAGGTCGTCGATCGGGCGCATCAGCCGGGAACCGACGAACGCGGCGACGACGGCCGCCGTGATCAACGCAGCAGCGACGCCGATGAGCAGCGCCGGGAGCAGCGATTCGTCGAGCGCCGTACGGAGTTGGGACTCGGTCACCTGATTGGCACCGGCGCCGCGACGCAGCCCGAACCCACGGATCTGCCGCTCGTACACGCCCCTCGTCACGACGGTGCCCACGACCAGCATCGCCACCCCACCCGCGGCCACGACGACGACGTACGACAGGAACAACCGGGTGCGCAAACGGCGGGGCAGGAGCGAGACGCTCACGACGGTCGTGCCACGCACTTGTACCCGGCCCCACGTACGGTCCCGACGAATCGAGGTTCGTCGGCGGCGTCACCGAGGGCTTTGCGGAGGTTGCCGATGTGGACGTCGACCAGGCGCTCGTCACCGTAGAAGTCCCAGCCCCACACGCGCTCGATGAGTTGGCGGCGGGTGAACACCCGGCCGGGCGCAGATGCCAGCACCGCGAGGAGTTGGAACTCCAACGTCGTCAGTTCCACCGGGTCGTCGTCGACCAGCACCTCGTGTCGGCCGGTGTCGATCACGAGACCGTCGAAGCGGAGCACGTCCTCATCCTCGGCGGCCCCGGTGCGTGGTCGACGCAACACGGCGCGAATGCGGGCGACGAGTTCGCGCGGGCTGAACGGTTTGGTGACGTAGTCGTCGGCGCCGAGCTCGAGCCCGATCAACTTGTCGGCTTCGTCGGCGCGGGCGGTCAGCACGATCACGTACACCTGGGACGTGCGCCGGATCTCGCGCAGCACGTCGAGCCCACCGATCCCCGGCAGCCGCAGGTCCAACACGATCAGATCGTGTGCTCGCTCGCCGAAACGAACGAGTGCCGTCTCGCCGTCGGCGACCTCGTCGACCTCGAACCCCTCGTCGCGCAGGTGCGGGCTGACGAGGCTGCGAATGGCGGCCTCGTCGTCGACGATGAGGATCCGTTCACGCGCCACGGTCTTCATCGTACGACCCGGTCGATCGTCGGGAGCGGCCGCCGACACCCGGTACCTCAGGCATCGGGTCCTCGCTCGGTCGCGCTGGAGACGATCGCGTCGAAGGCGGTCTGGTCGAGCTGGGTGGGTTCGTAGTCGACACCGCGGGATTCGAGTTGGGACATGAAGGCGCGCAGGTGGTTGCGCGAGCCGCGCTCGAGGCCGGCGTACACGGTCGTGATCTCCGCGACGTCGGTTGCGGCAGAACGGGCCTGCAGGTCGCTGATGTCGAGTTCTTCGATCAGCGCGCCGACTGCGAGCGCAGCATCGAGCGACACGCTGCCGTCGGCCACCAGTTCGTCGTACATCGCTTGAATCGTCGGGTCGGTGAAGGTGCCGGGCTCGTTGCCCTGGGCCGGGTCGTCGATGCCGTACGCGTCGAGCAGTCCGCCGACCGCATCGATGTGGGTGGTCTCACTCGCCGCGATGTTCTCGAAGATCCGCAGCCCCCACACGTCACCGAGGGCGACGTACACGTCATGAGCGAGTTGTTCTTCCTCGCGCATCCACAACATCCCGGCGATGTCGTCGTCCGTGAGCGCCGCCGTCTCGTCCGGCGCGGCATCCGGGTCGGCGACCTGAGCGTCGCTCGTGGCCGTCGTGGTCGGGGGCTCCGATGAGGGCGGTGTCGTGGACTCCGTCGTGGTCGCTGCGGCGGTCACCGTCGTGGTGTTCGTGGTGGTGTCCGTCGTGTTCGTGGTGGTGTCCGTCGTGGGCGTTGTCGTGCTGTCTTCGGCACAGGCGACAGCGCCGACCACCAAGACGGTTGTGGCGACGACCGCGAGCGCGCGGTGCGACTGTCGTCGAAGGGTGATGGGATGGTTCATGGTGTTCTCCTCGAGTCGTGGACGACACGCGGAACTGCCGGGACGTCGTGTCCCGGCA
Organism: uncultured Acidimicrobiaceae bacterium; assembly: GCA_963972325.1. Taxonomy (GTDB): domain Bacteria; phylum Actinomycetota; class Acidimicrobiia; order Acidimicrobiales; family Ilumatobacteraceae; genus Ilumatobacter. Next base: position 2,807 of record CAXAWD010000259.1, on the reverse strand, counting down.
GTTGCGTGGTGTCAGCTGTTCCCGTTGCCGTTCGCATGACGGTTGGCGGTCTTGCCCGTCTCGCCGAGACGGAGTTCGGCGCCGGAGCCGGAACCGTCAGCGATCGAGGACTGATCGCGCAGGCGGGTCTGGTCGCCCGTGCAGTCAGCGTCGCAGGTGCCATCGTCGAGCTGTCGTTGCTCCCGCTGCTGCGTGCGCAGCTGCAGTTGGACCTGCTCGCCAGAGGCAGCCGTGTCGGTGCTGCGGTCGCGGTCCCGGTCCTGTACGGGTTCGTCACAGGTGGGAACCGGCGCTGCGGGCTCGTCGGTGTCGGTTTGGGCGAACGCCATGCCCGCCGGAACGGCGAGCACTCCGACCGTGGTGAGTGTGAGCAGCATCTTTCTCATGACCACTCCTTTCCTGGAGGTTCTGAGCCCGTGGGTGTTCCCGGAACCTGTGTCCGGTTCTGCCTCGGGTCTCGTTCGTTCTTGCATCTCCCATGTAGCCGGCGCCGCGTGGAGCCCCGATCGCGACCACGATGAAGAACGTGTGAAGGCCGAGACGGCCATGCCACCGCTCCGACGGCCCCGACGGACAACCGGGACCCGCGACCGGGTCGACGCTGCCGCGACTCCCGTCCGATCAGCGACCGAGGGCGGTCTGCGGTCGTTCCGGTCCGGGACGGCCGATCAGGCCGACGACGACGCCGACCCCGGCCACGTGCGCGACCCAGGCAACAGTTGAGCCCGAGGAACGCGTCGGGTTGCCACGCGAAGAACAGCATGAGGTCATGACGATCAGCCCGATCGTCATGACCGCGACCCGAGTCGTCGGGTTCACATCACGAATCGGCCACATGCGCGATCCCGAGTGTCGGACGGTGCGGGCCGGGGACGTTCAACCCTGCTTCGAATCGGCGGGGACCGACGTCAGGACGAAGCCTGCCCTCGCACCGACCGGCACGCCTCTCGGTAGGTCGTCGACATCGCATCGACGAGACGACGCCCGGTCTCGCGAAGGTCGTCGCGCACGGCCTCGTCCTCGGCTGCGTTGCCGACGGCGTCGATGGCGTCGTCGATCTTCTCGGCGAGTCGCTCGAAGGCACCGTCGTCGCGGTCGTCCTCCGACAACTCTTGTTCGAAATGAAGCTTCATCTTCAGCCCGATCGCCTCCAATTGGTCCCCGACCTCGGCCCAGGCATCTCTCACCGAATTGTGTGTCATGCACTCAGCACACACCTCGCCGCGCCGGCACACCAGGGCACAACGTCACGCCCCCGAACGGCCCGAACGTCACGTCCCGCGACCCGTTCGCGCTAAATGACCGTACAATTGCCGACATGACTTCAACTCGACCGATATTCGCCGTCGGCGCCGCTGCCGTCGCCATGTTCGGCCTCACCTCCTGCGCCGAGAGCGAAGCCGATGCTGCGAACGAGCCCGCCGCGCAGCAGGTCGAGACGAGCGTCGTCTCCGGCATCCGAGTCGTCACTCCGGAGGAAGCCGCAGAGACCATCGCCGACGCGCCGGACGACCTCGTGATCCTCGACGTCCGGACCCAGGACGAGTTCGACGAGGCCCACATCGACGGTGCCGTGCTGCTCGACTTCTACCGCGACGACTTCGCCGACCGGCTGGCCGAGCTCGACCCGACGGTTCCGTACGTCCTGTACTGCCGGTCGGGTAACCGCAGCGGCCAGGCCCGGGCGATCATGGACGACCTCGGCTTCCAGTCGGTCGAAGACGTCGACGGCGGCATCGTCGGCTGGCAGCAGGCGGGCCTCCCGACCGTCGCCGGCTGACCACCCAGCCGGCTCCCGCCGGCCGATTCCGATGCCGCCGCGCACACCGCACGGCCGTCGACACCGACCCGGCCCGCCGGTAGACGTTCGCTGACCGCGAGTGATCGGCGTCGTCATGAACCCGTCGAGCACGCGTCTCACCGAACTCTTACGATGCCCGCCGAACCGGCTTACCGTCCGGTGCGACGGTGGCGGCATGGCACCACAGCCACCGCCCGATGAGCCCTCCGGGATCGACCCACTCCTCGACCGACGGTTCGCCCGCACCCGGCATGCGCCGGGGTCGGACGCCCGCCCCGAGCGACCCCGGGCCGTGCCCCGAAAGCCCGGCGGGTCGGCCGCAGAACGCGCCGGGCGAAACCACGCCGCACGGGGCGCACGGGCGGTCGCGCTGACCGCGAGCGTGCTCGCCACCGGCACGATCGGCTTGGTGCTCGCCCACTCGGAAGGCGCATTCGGGGCCGACGACGGCACCACCGAGGACGGGCTCGCCGAGCCCGCAGCGGCACCGAGCGAGACGACCGACCCGACCGAGTCCGCACCAGCATCGACCGAGTCCGCGACGGCGGCCACCGCGACGACCGAGACCAAGACCGAGACCACGACCGAGACGAACGCCGGCACATCGGGCTACGCCGACGGCGTGTACCTCGGCACGTCGGAGTACACCGAGTGGGGCGATGTCCAGGTGGAAGTGACGATCACCGACGGGCTGATCGTCGATGTCGTCGCCGTGGATTACCCGCAGAGCCGCAAGAGCAGCAACATCAACAGCAGGGCGCTTCCCCTGCTCGAAGCGGACGCGATCGAGACGCAGAGCGCCGACGTCGACGTCGTGTCCGGCGCGACCTACACGAGCCGCACCTACGCCGACTCGCTCCAGGCAGCGCTCGACACCGCCGCCCTCGCCTCCTCCTCCTCCGAGGCATCGGCGTGAACGAGGTCTGGTGGTACCTCGGCCGTTCGTCGGGCATCGTCGCCACGGTGCTGATCGCCGCCGCACTCGTGGCCGGACTCCGTTTCAGCG
>CAXAWD010000258.1:0-5837 GCA_963972325.1 uncultured Acidimicrobiaceae bacterium | reverse complement strand
CACTGTCGATGTGGGCGTGCTCGGGCTGCCGTCGGGCGACGTGCCCAACGGCGTACGGTCACGCGTGATCGCCCGCGACCGCCATGTCGCGGTCGTCCCCGTGGATCACCCGCTCGCGGGGCGCCGATCGGTCGACCTGGCGCGGCTCGCCGACGAGACGTTCGTCGATTTCCCGACCGACACACCCGGGCGAGCCCAGAGCGACCGGGCGTTCGAAGCGATCGACATGTCCCGCGAGGTCGCGTTCGAGGTGATGGCGATCGACATCCTGGCCGACCTCGTCCGGTCGGGGCTCGGCATTGCACTGCTGCCATCCGCCGTCGCGCCGAGCGACGATCCGACGCTCACCACCGTGGCGCTCCGACGCGGGCCGACTCGAACCGAACACCTCGCGTGGAGCGCGTTCAACCCGAGCCCCGCGGCGGATGCGTTCGTGAGGTCGGTCCGCGACGACGCGACGGTCTGAGCGATCGGGGCCGGTGTGCCGACCTCCGCTGGTCGGCGAGCCACGTGCGGCGCGTACGGTGCGATGGCATGGACTTCGCCATCCCGCCTGAGATCCAGACGACCCTCGACGAACTCGACGCGTTCATCGAAGCGGAGATCCTCCCGCTCCAGATGCAGGACGACAACATGCGGTTCTTCGACCACCGTCGGGAATGGGCACGGACCGACTTCGAGAACGACGGTGTGCCGCGCGAGGAGTGGGAGGAACTGCTCCGTGAGATGCGTCGTCGCGCCGATGCCGCCGGGTGGCTCCGCCTGGCGTTGCCGGAGGAGTTCGGCGGTCGAGCGGCATCCAACCTCGAGATGGCGATCATCCGCGAGCATCTCGCGCATCGGGGCCTCGGCCTGCACAACGACCTCCAGAATGAGTCGTCGGTCGTCGGCAACTTCCCGATCGTGCTGATGATGCGCGACTTCGGCACGCCCGAGCAGATCGCCGAGTGGATGCCCGGCTTCCTCGACGGCTCCCGCCGCCTCGCATTCGGGCTGACCGAACCGAACCACGGCAGCGACGCCACGTACCTCGAGACGACGGCGGTCAGAGACGGCGACGACTGGGTGATCAACGGAGCGAAGCGCTGGAACACCGGGGTGCACCACGCGACGCACGACATCATCTTCGCCCGCACGTCGGGCGAAGCCGGGAGCCCGGTCGGCATCACGGCGTTCCTCGTGCCGTGCGACGACCCCGGGTTCGTCGTCGAGCAGTACCTCTGGACGTTCAACATGCCGAGCGACCACGGCGACGTCAGCCTGACCGACATCCGTGTGGGCGGCGACGCCGTCTTCGGCCGGGTCGACCACGGCCTCGAACTGGCGCAGCACTTCGTGCACGAGAACCGGATCCGACAGGCGGCGTCGTCGCTCGGCGCGGCGCAACACTGCATCGACCTCGCCGTCGAGTACGCGAATGAGCGCGTCACCTGGGGCAAGAAGCTGTCGGTCAACCAGGGCATCCAGTTCCCGCTCGCCGAACTCCACACCGAGGCGGCCATGTTGCGTCAGTTGATCGGTGAGACCGCGTGGCGGCTCGATCAGCAGCATCACCTGGAGGTCACGCACCAGGTCGCGATGTGCAACTACCGCGCCAACCGGCTCGCGTGTGACGCCGCCGACCGGGGCATGCAGACCTGCGGTGGCATGGGCTACTCGCGTCACATGCCGTTCGAGCACATCTACCGGCACCACCGTCGGTACCGGATCACCGAGGGCGCCGAGGAGATCCAGCTCCGCAAGGTCGCGCAGCACCTCTTCGGTTTCGGCCGCAGGTAGGTCGTACATGCACTGCTCCGTGGGGCCGAGCGGCCGCTCATCGAGGCCCTGACATCGTGTCGCTCGAGCGCGTACAGTGGTCGGGCACCCACTCGACAGGAGGTAGCACGATGATCCGGATCGTTCGTGTGGCCATGTTGGTCACGCTCCCGCTGGTCGCACTCGCAGCATGTGGTGGCGACGACGACACCCCATCGGCCGAGGAGCCACCGGTCGCCACCGACCCGGTGACGGCTGACGAACCGGCGGCCGACACCGACGACGAACCCGGAGCCGATGCCGGCGAGGGCGACGAGGCCGGCGACGTGTCCGGCGAGGGTGACGTGGGGCCGGCACCGGCGGAACCGTCGGGCACCGTGAGCGTCGACGGGTTCTCCTACGACCTCACCGGCGACGACCTCCCGCTGTGCGAGACCGTCAATCCGGCGTTCGCCGACACGATCAACATCCAGGCTCGATTCGACGTCGACCCGGAGGCCATCGTCATCCACGGCACCACGATCGGCTCGAGGATGTCGCTGAGCGTGATCGGTGACCTCCCCGACGACGTGGCGGTCGAGGCGGGCGATGCCGACCTGTTCGGCAACCCCGCACAGGTCGTCGAGGTCACCCGCGACGGACGCACCGTGTCGGGCACGGCGACCGTGATCGACGAGCGCGTCGGCGCATCGGTCACCGACGACAACCCGCTGCAGGACACCACGGTCGAGTTCACGTTCGACTGTTAGGCGGTGGCGGCGGTCAGCCGTTGAGGGCGATGTACTGCTGGAGGAGCGCGTTCGAGTTGTCCGCCGCGGTGGCCAGCGACGCCTCGACATCGGCGCCGTTGAAGATGCCCGCCAGCGCCGCGGCGAGTTGATCGCGGACCTGTCGGTGTGGGCCGATCTGCGGGCCGGCGTGAGCGAGGTCGTCCGGACTGTTCGCCAACTGGGTGTACGCCACCCGGAACCGCGGGTCGTCGGCGTAGGTCGTGCTGAGCGGCTCGAGGTCGATCGCGGCATCGACGATCGGCAGGTAGCCCGTGCGCACCGCCCACTCCGATTGCACCTCGGGCGTGACGAGGTACGCGATGAAGTCCCACGTGGCCGCGGTGACGTCGGGGTCGTTGCCGGCCACGACGTAGTTCGCGGCACCGCCGACGACCGCCGTCTGCTCGGCGGCCGGGCCGGGGAGACCGCCGACACCGATGTCGTCGGGGGTCAGTCCCTCGATGAGACCGGAGCCGAGCACGTTGATGACCGTGCCGAGCCCGGCCGACGTGCCGATCGTCATCGCCGCCGGTTCGGCCGCGTCGGCCATCTTCAAGAAGTTGTCCGACCCGCCGGCGTTGTCGCCGACGTTGACCGCCAGGCCGTCGTCGACCATGCCGCTCCAGAACGTGACGATCTCGAGACCGGTCGATTCATCGAACAACACCTCGGTCGGCAGCGCCTCGCGACCGTTGCCGTTGTCGACGAACAGCGCGCCGGCGTTCGCGAACCACTGTTCGATGAACCAGCCGCCGCCGGAATCGATGTTCGTGTCGATCGCGATGCCCGACGCGGCGGCACCCGAGTCGACGAGCTGCTGCGACATGGCTCGCAGCTCGTCGAACGTGGTCGGTGGCCGCTCGGGGTCGAGCCCGGCGGCCTCGAACATCCGCTTGTTGTAGTAGAGGATCGGGTTGGACACGTTGAACGGCATCGCCCACTGCACCCCGGCGGTCGAGTAGGCCTGGATCGCCGACGGCTGGATCACCGATGTGTCGAAGTCGGCGTCGCGGAGGCACGCCTCGATCGGGATCACCGTGTCGGAATCGATCGCTTGTTGGAACCCGTACTCGGGGAACATGACGACCTCCGGGCGGCCGCTGTCGCCCGACTGGTAGTACTTGTCGATCACCTCGAGGTAGCCGCCCTGGTTCTGCAGGTCGACGACCACCCGGTCCTGGCTCGAGTTGTATTGGTCGACGACGAACTCGAGTGCCTCCTCGTTGTCGGCGGTCATGCCGTGCCAGTAGGTGATCTCGACGGGTCCGTCGGCGTCGTCGAGCGCATCGGTGGGGCAGTCGGGGTACGCGTCGAGCGACACCTCCGCCGGCAGCGTCGTGGCGCTGTCTCCCGTGTCATCGGAGGCACCGTCGCCCGCGCCGGAGTCGTCGGTGCTCGAGCCGTCGGTGCCGGAATCCCCGGTGCTCGAATCCTCGGCGGTCGTGTCGTCGACGGTCGCGTCGTCGCCCGACTCGGATGTGTCGGCGGCGGTGGTCGCCTCGGATGCGTCGTCCTGGCCGGCGGTGATCGCCGACTCACCACTGCTGCACGCGGCGACGAGCAGCGATGCGGCGGCGAGGACGGCGGGGAGTGCGGCGCGCCTCATCCCTTCACCGCCCCGGAGGTCAGCCCGCGCACGAGCGAGCGCTGGAAGACCAGCAGCGCGGCGAAGATGGGGACGGCGGCGATGACGGTGCCCGCCATCAGTGCGTTCGGCTCGTCGATGCTGCTGCGGCGCAGCAGCGTCAGGCCGCTCTGGACGGTGTTCATGGATTCCTCCGTGGTGATGAGATTGGGCCACAGGTACTGGTTCCAGCTCGACAGGAAGCTGAACAGCGCGAGCGCTCCGATCGTCGGCACGATCATGGGGAGCCCGACGTGTCGCAGGAACGCGAGATGCCCGGCACCGTCGATGCGAGCGGCGTCGCGCAGTTCGCCGGGTACGGCGAACAGTGCCTGTCGCACCAGGAACGTCCCGAACGCCGTGGCGAGGAACGGAACGGCCAAACCCTGGTACGTGTTGAGCCAGTCGAGGCTGTCGATCGTGCGGCGGTTGACGACCAGCGTCGCCTCGATCGGCACGAGCAGCGTCGCGAGGAACAGTGCGAACAGCGCGTTGCGCCCCGGGTAGTCGAGCATCGCGAACGCATAGCCCGACAGCAGCGAGGTGACGACCTGGGCGATCGTCACGATCGCGGCGACGACGAACGAGTTGAACAGGTACCGGCCGAGATTGCCGTCGCTCCACGCGTTGATGATCGGCTCGAGCGAGAACGCGTCGGGAACGAGCGGGTTCACGAGCACCTTGCTACCGGGCTTGAACGCCGCGACGAGGGTCGTGTAGATCGGGAACAGGGTCACGAACGCGACGAACAGCAGGAGTCCGTAGCGGCCGACGAGCCGCAGGCCGGTCGGGCGTCGTTCAGCGGTCATGATCGACCTCGATCGTCATGGCCTCAGTCGCCATAGTGCACCCGCCTTCCGATCGACCACAGTTGGAGGAACGACAACCCGAGCAGCACGACGAACAGCAGGACGGCGGTGGTCGCCTGCAGCCCCTGATCGGTCGCCATCAGCGAGTTGCGGCCGTACGTGAGGTACGTGATCGTGGTCGTCGAGTTGTCGGGCCGTGGGCCACCCTCGGTCAGGAGGTCGATCTCGCCGTAGGCCTGGAACGCCCGAGTCGTCAGCACGATCAGCACGAAGATGAGCGACGGGCCGAGCAGCGGGAAGGTGATGCTCCAGAACCGACGCGTGCCGGTCGCTCCGTCGAGAGCGGCCGCTTCGTACAGCTCGTCGGGGATGCCCTGGAGGCCGGCCGTGATGATGATGAACGTGAACCCGAGGTTCGCCCACACGCTCGACAGACCGAGCGACCAGAGCGCGGTGCCGGGATCGTTGAGCAACCCGGGCTGCTTGACCACCGGGAACAGGTCGGCGATCCAACCCAGGTTCGAGAGCACGCCGACGCTCGGCTGCAGGAGGAACAACCACATCAGGCTGGCGACCGCCACCGACGTGGCGACCGTCGACGAGAAGATCGCTCGGAACACACCGACGCCGGCGAGGTGTTTGTGGGCCAGTACGGCGAGACCGATCCCGAACGCCAGACCGAGCGGCACGGTGATCAGCGCGAACTTCGCCGTGACCGTCAGCGCGTGCTGGAACTCGGTGGAGCGGAACGTGTCGGTGTACTGGTCCCAGCCGGCGTCGATGCATGTGGTGCCGCTGGAGTTGCAGCGTTGGCGACCGAGGCCGACCGCCTGCACGAGCGGGTACACGATGAATCCGCCGAGGATGATCGCCGAC